>NZ_KB235904.1:2391812-2505804 GCF_000332155.1 Kamptonema formosum PCC 6407
GAACATCAATAATTATGGAAAACCTTATGAGGGTGAAGTTGGCGACCATTCTTTTGAAATTAATCGCATCATCAATTATCGGAACTCTTTTTTACCTATAATTAAAGGAAGAATTTACCCTGAAGGCATGGGTAGCAAAATTGATATTAAGATGGCAATGCACCCTTTTGTCATAGTGTTTATGTCAATTTGGTTAGGGATAGTGGGAAATATATGGATATTGGCTGCGATCGCCACGATCGCCGAAGGAAAGTTTGACTCATCTATACTTGTCCTATCGGGGATGTTGCTGTTTGGTTTGTTATTGCCGTTACTTGGCTTTAAACCGGAAGCAAATGACTCTAAGAAATTTCTGATTGATTTACTATACATCTCCAGAAATTAGATATGAAGTAACCCGCAAATCATTTTTCCTACAAGGTAATGGGGTGGAATAAATCGATGAATTAACATTAAGAATTACGCAAAAGTATCCGTAACGCCGACATCCTGGGGGTTAAAGAAACTTCAGGATGCCGGCGTTACGTAAAGTCTGCATAAGTCCTATTAGAATTTAAGAAAGAACTCCCACAGGGCATTCTACTTTTGTGCCACCTAAACCGCAATAACCGCCGGGATTTTTGGCTAAGTATTGCTGATGGTAGCCTTCTGCATAGTAGAACTCAGGAGCGTCTAAAATCTCAGTTGTAATCTCGCCGTAACCCGCTCCTGAAATGGCTTTTTGATAAGCATCCCGTGTAGCTTCAGCCTGTTTTCTTTGACTGTCTGAATAGACATAAATTCCTGAACGATACTGTGTTCCAGTGTCATTTCCTTGACGCATTCCTTGGGTGGGATTGTGACTTTCCCAAAACACTTTCAAGAGTGTTTCGTAACTAATAACTTTCGGGTCAAACACCACTAGGACTACTTCGTTGTGGCCAGTTTTTCCCGAACAAACTTCTTGATATGTGGGGTTAGGTGTTATCCCTGCGGCGTAGCCAACTGCGGTTGTAAAAACTCCTTCTAGTTGCCAGAATTTGCGTTCGGCTCCCCAAAAACAACCCAGACCAAATATTGCCATTTCCATACCTTCTGGAAAAGGAGGTTTGAGGGGATTGCCGTTGACGAAGTGACTAGAGGGTACAGGCATGGATTCTGCTCGTCCTGGCAATGCTTCTTCTTTTGTAGGCAGGGTTAGCTTTTTGCCCAATCCGAATATGGCCATAAGTTCTAATTTTGTTTGAGTGACAGCTTTACGTTCCTTAATAATAGCACTTATGATTTGAAGTTGCTAGAAACGATCTAAGCTGTTAGGCATCTAAACTGAATTTTTAGATGCTAAAATCAAGTGCATTAAACCATTGATTAAGCGATCGCGCTCCATGGGGATAATCTCTGCACCGTGCAGGATCTCTTGGGTCATCAGATAATATACTACTGACCCAATAAAAATTCGCGCCGTTGCTTCTGGATCGGGTAGATTCAGCTCTGGGTGAGAACTTAAGTAATAAGTTAGTCGCTGTATGCCAATTTTGGCGAAGTTGCTAATAAACATTTGTGCTAATTCGGGAAAACGCCCCGATTCGCCCACGACTAATCTAATAAATATCAGAAACTCGGCATCGCATTTCTTGTGTTCGATCAAAGTCAGGGCTAATTGCCGCAGAGCTTGCTCTGGGTTCTCTGACTCTAGTTGAATATACAGAATTTTTTCTTCCGCCAACCGCTGCATCAAGGCACTAAATAACCCTTCTTTATCCTTAAAGTGGCTGTAAACCGTCGCTTTGGACACTCCCGCCGCCGTCGCTACCCGATCCATGCTCGTTGAGGCGTACCCGTGAGTCAGGAACTCCTGCATCGCTCCCAACAGGATTTTTTCGGCTTTGTCAACGGTGGTGGCGGGGTCTAGTTCGTTCAGTTTTGCTCGTTTCATAGTGGTTATCTAAAAGTTTGGTTTGGGGGTTGACATCATTATACTAGACAGTTTAGTATAAGTTTAACACAAAACTAAACCGTATAGTTCTTCACTGAGGTGTGTTATGGTACACCGCGCCACCGCCGAAAGTTTCTTCTCAAATCCGTCTCTCACCCGCCAACTCCTAACCCTAGCCGCAGTCACAACTGTAGTTGCTGCTGGTGGAACTGCTTACGTGCTGCGATCGCACTCCCCCCAGGAAGTCGCGATCGCCACCGTCCCCCAAATCACCACCGTCACCGCCTTGGGAAGACTCGAACCCCAAGGGGAAGCGATCGCGCTTTCCGCCTCTAGTTCCGCTGAAGGCAATCGCATCGACAAACTGCTAGTAAAAGAAGGAGATTGGGTAAAAACAGGACAAACGATCGCCATCCTTGATAGTCGCGATCGCCTGTTGGCCGCCTTAGAGCAAGCACAACAACAAGTCCGAGTCAGCCAAGCCAAACTCGCCACAGTCAAAGCGGGGGCAAAAAGCGGAGAAATCCAAGCTCAAGAAGCCGCGATCGCCCGTTTACAAGCCGAACGCCGCACGGATATTGAAGCCGCCGAAGCCGTACTCAACCGCTTAGAAGCCGAACGACGCACGGATATTGAAGGACAAAAAGCTGCGATCGCTCGTATTCAAGCTGAAAAAGAAGGTGAAATCGCAGGTCAAGAAGCCGCGATCGCCCGACTCAAAGCCGAACTCGAAAACGCCAAAACCGAAGCCCAGCGCTACGAACAACTCAACCAAGAAGGAGCCATTTCTACTCAACAACGAGACAGCAAACAGCTAACTCTGGAAACCGCGCAACAGAAACTCAACGAAGCCCGAACCAACCTCACCCGCATACATTCCTCCCGCCAACAACAACTCAACGAAGCCGAGGCCAAACTCAGCCAAATTTACCAATCACGGGCCTCCCAAATCGACGAAGCCAAAGCCAAACTCAACCAATCCCAAACAGCACAACGCGCCCAGATTATAGAAGCTGAAGCTAACCTAGATCGCATCTCCGAAATCCGGCCCACCGACATCCAAACCGCAGAAGCCGAAGTCAGCGCTGCGATCGCCACCGCCAAGCAAGCCCAAGCCAACCTCGATCTCGCCTACATCCGCGCCCCCAAAGACGCGCAAGTGCTCAAAATTTACACCTATCCAGGGGAAAAAGTCGGTAATGATGGCATCGTCCAACTCGGACAAACTCACAATATGTACGCCGTAGCTGAAGTCTACGAAAGCGATATTGAAGGAGTAAAAATTGGGCAAAAAGCCAAAATTACTAGCACTTCTTTAAGCGGCGAATTACAGGGAAACGTAGAACAAATTGGGCTACAAGTTCTCAAACAAAATGTAATTAATGCCGATCCTTCCGCCAACATTGACGGTCGCATTATTGAAGTGAAAATCCGGTTAAATGAAACCTCCAGCCAGAAAGTTGCAGGATTAACAAATTTGCAAGTTAAGGTGGTAATTGAAAAATGATTGGATTAATTAAACACCTCCAAGAACTTCAACGCCGCACTCCTTTAGGATGGCTACAACTCAGTCACGACAAAGGGAGAATGTTAGTAGCCACTGCCGGAATAGCCTTTGCCGACATCCTGATGTTTATGCAGTTTGGCTTTCAAAATGCCCTTTATAGCAGTAATACCCGCCTGCACCAAGTCCTCGATGCTGACATAGTTTTAATCAGTCCCCAAGCTCAAAACCTGATCAATTTATCAGATTTTCCGAGGCGGCGTTTATATCAAGCCATGAACGTGCCCGGAGTGGAATCAGCAGATGTTTTTTATGCCAAAGTAGCCCGCTGGAAAAACCCTCAAACCCGCGAAAAAAGTTCTATATTAGTAATTGGTTTTAACCCTGAGCGTCCAGCCTTTGACTTGCCAGAATTAAAACAGAATACGGCAGATATTAAACTCCCGGATACAGTTTTATTCGATCGAGGTTCTAGGGGGGAATACAAACAGGCGATCGCTCAAATTGAACAGGGAAAAACCGTCACAACAGAAATCGACCGACGCACAATTACGATTAGTGGCTTATTCAATGTTGGCGCATCTTTTGCGGCTGACGGTAGCATAATGACCAGCGATCAAAACTTTCTGCGGTTATTTCCTAAGCAAGAAGCTAGTAGCATTAATGCAGGTTTAATTTATTTGAAAGCTGGTGCCGATCCCGTGCAGGTACAAACAGCCTTAAAAGCTTACCTACCAAATGATGTTAAAGTATTGACAAAAACAGAGTTTATTGAATTTGAAAAAGAATATTGGTTTACCAATACAGCCATTGGTTTTGTCTTTAATATAGGCGTAGCAATGGGTTTCATGGTAGGTGTGATTATTGTCTATCAAGTGCTTTCTACGGATGTCAGCGATCACTTGGCTGAATATGCGACTTTTAAAGCAATGGGATACCGTAGTATGTATTTACTGAGTATCGTCTTTGAAGAGGCATTAATTCTTTCTATTCTGGGATTTTTGCCGGGAGTTGGAATTTCTGTAGGGCTTTATTCCTTAACCAGAAAAGCCACAAATTTACCCATGTATATGACATTAATCAGAGCTTTCATGGTATTAAGTTTAACGCTGATTATGTGCCTAATTTCCGGTACGATCGCTACTCGGAAATTGCAAGCAGCAGATCCTGCTGATATATTTTAGCTAATTGCTAATTGCTAATATCAAGTTCGTTTGATTGTAACTTGCATAATATCAAGTTTTGTAGGGGCGGGTTCGCCTAAATATTTGATACCTACCGACAAACTGGATAAACCCGCCCCGGCCATGCTTATCGGTTGCTACCGGACTTGATATACTTGCTAAAATTATCTCTGATATTAAGTCGGGTAACAGGAAACTTGGGTGCGGGGCGAGTTTATAAAATTTGTCGCTATTGCAATATCTGGGCGAACCCGCCCCTACAAAATTTGACAGAATACAAGCCTGGATCGAGCCGTTCACTAACTGAATTAATCGCTATGAAATCCATAGAAATAGACTACAAAACAGATAAAAGTTCAACTGTAAACTTTCCATCTCAACCTGTAATTGACATTCAACATCTCAACCACTATTTCGGTGAAGGACAACTAAAAAAGCAAGTATTATATGATATCAACCTCGAAATTAATGCTGGAGAAATTGTCATTATGACAGGGCCATCTGGCTCAGGCAAAACAACCCTCTTAACGTTAATAGGAGGATTGCGATCCGCACAGATAGGAAGCATCAAAATTATTGGTAAAGAACTCTGCGGTGCTAGTGAAGAAAAATTAGTCCAGGCGCGACGCAAAACAGGCTATATTTTCCAAGCACATAATTTGCACCGGAGTTTGACAGCGCTACAAAACGTACAAATGGGATTAGAATTACATCGAAAGATATCTAAAGCAGAAATGCGCGATCGCGCCGCAAAAATGTTAGAGTTAGTAGGATTAGAACAACGCATCAATTATTATCCCGATGACTTATCTGGCGGTCAAAAACAACGGGTAGCGATCGCGCGTGCTCTCGTTAGTCAGCCGCAAATAGTCTTAGCAGATGAACCTACCGCCGCACTAGATAGCAAATCCGGCCGAGAAGTGGTAAATTTAATGCAAAAGCTTGCTAAAGAACAAAGTTGTACGATTCTGTTAGTCACCCACGATAATCGAATTTTAGACATTGCCGATCGCATCGTTGATATGGAAGATGGGAAATTAACGTCAGAGAATTAAGTTCAGACTTCGATCGCGCCTGTAGTGCAACACACTCTTTTTGCTGAGTCTGAATTTTCTGCGCGATCGCCAGCCCAAAAGTCCCTTGTTTCGTGGCGATTACACTCCATCGAACTCACGTTTATCAACCTTCTAATTCCTTCTAATTTTGATTCAGCTTAACTTAAAGAATTTCTACCGCAAGAAATAGATCGAACTCTATCTCATGAGGGATATCAATATAAAAAAAAGTAAATGTAGCAACTGTTTAATGACTTATCTGGCTCAAAAGGTACATGACTTTCATCCTATTAATGATTAAGGTTTGGGTGAAATGACAAATTTAGGAGAACAGTAATGAAACTTCGTTATTGGTACACCTCGACGTTAGGCGTAACACTGCTCACTTTAGGACTTGCGGCGGGCGCAATTGCACCTTATCTTGTTACCACTTCGACTCCGGCACTAGCGACTTCACCTGCAAATACGAGCTTTCCTGATACACAAAATTATTGGACACAGCCCTTCATTCATAATTTGGCAGAACGCGATATTGATTATCACAGGCTATCCTGACAATACCTTCCGCCCTGAACAACTCGCAGACCAACCAGCGGCTCAATATGTGGTGGGTCGTTAGTCTTATTGAGAGAGAGCTTTTATGCAAAGGGTTGAAAAACAATCACTAGAGTCGAAACTCGAAAAAATCGGCAATGTTTTGCGCGTAACTGGGTGGATTGGACTTTCTGCTCAAATTGGCTTTGGCGCAATTGCTTTATTGATGGTTGTGTTCGCGATCGCGGGTCGAAATTTCAGTCAGGTGACTGCACTTCCATCGGGCGTAACTCCCGGTATTGGCGTGAATCTCAACCGAGGTGTCACTCCAGGCATTGGAATTGGAATCTTTTGGGCAGTCTGTGGCATTCTGGCGCTGCTGGTGGGGATTTACTTTGCTTTTCGTCAAACACGATTTGCCAAACGTTTGCGCCATGCAGACACCATGAAACATCCGCCAAAATCGGAGGTCATGAAAGTCCTACGTTTAAGCGCGATCGTCGGCCTAGTGGGAATGCTGCTAACGATCTTAGGTGGAGGCGCAACGTTAGGGGTACTGTTCTCCAAAGCGATCGCTCAGCCCCAAGGTGTTGCTATTTACAACCCAACTCGCGTGATTCGTTCGCTCGATATCATCGTGGCAATGGCAAACATGAGCGGCATTGCTGCCCACTTTGTGGGTACTGTTGCTTCTCTGAGCGTGTTTGAATGGCTGCATCGTTAATTCACTAATAAGCTCAGCTTCAATGAGCTAATAGCTTGATGCTTGAGAACTGGAAAAACGCTTCTGTTAGAGGATGAAAAGCCAATGCGACAGCTTCTTATGCAAGTGCCACAGGGATGTGGAAAAACAGTTTTAGAGATTGCGAAAGCTTGTGACGGTACTAACCTGGCAAAAATTGAAGCGACGGGAGTTCAGCAACCGTTGGACTTGGTATTTGTTCATATTTCCAATGGCAAGCTGGAAAAGCTGCTTGAGAAACTGCAAGATATACCGGATTTAAGCTTCACGCTGCTGCCAACTGGGATTATGGCACTCCATCCACCTGCTGATGGTGCTGCTACTCAGGTGACAAATGTTGAAGAGCGTAGTCCGATCGAAATCTTTCTTTCAGGTCTGCAAAGTACCGGATCTTGGAAAGGATTTATCAGCTATGCAGCGATCGCCGGAGTCATCGTATGGATTGGCTTGTATACCAGTACCAGTTACCTCTTGGTAGCCGCGATGTTGCTAGCTCCGTTTGCCGGCCCCGCGATGAACACAGCTCTGGCAACCGCAAGGGGCGATCGCCAACTGCTTCGGCGCAGCGTTGTCCGGTATTTTGCCGCTTTAGGCGTGACGATCGCTACTACTGCTTTACTCAGTTGGATACTCCAGCAGCAGATTCCATCCAATTTGACGATCGACAGCAGCCAAATTTCCACAGTTTCAGTTTTGATTCCGCTGACAGCGGGAGCAGCGGGAGCGTTGACCTTAATCCAGTCCGATCGCAGCAGTTTGGTATCGGGAGCCGCTACTGGAATGCTGGTTGCGGCATCGCTGGCTCCACCCGCAGGCATTGTCGGCATGGCAGGGGCGATCGGGCGTTGGGATTTAGTCACCAATGGGCTCTTTTTACTACTGCTGCAACTGGGTGGTATCAATTTCTCTGCTGCACTGGTGTTTCGTCTGTTTGGAGGGCTATCCACTCAGGGAGCGCGTTATCAGCGTGGGCAACGGGGCGTATTTCCAATCTCAGTGGGGATAAGTGCGATCGTGCTGGTCGGCTTGCTGATTTGGCAATTTTCTAGCCCGCCCAACTTAGAACGCTCTAGTCGCGCTCAGCGGGCAAATGCTGAATTGCAGCAGGTCGTGCAGCAAAATGATTCCGCTCAACTGGTTGAGTCCAACGTGCGTTTTACCAGAGCTAATATTCAGGGGCAAAATACCTTGCTGTGTGTGGTGTATGTTCAGCGTCAGCCAGAGGCGACTCAATCGACTGAACAAATCCGCTTTTACAAACTACGCGAGCAGTTCGAGGCTTACGGCTGTTGCGGGTGATGACTCGCACCAATCACAGTATGCGATCGCTTGCAGGCAACTTTGCGCGGCGTGGTTTTGGCTACGTGATGATGACGACAGCAATCATCACGCTAGTTGGGGCTGCGGGAATGTATGCGTTTGAGCAAGATGCTCCAGATTTGCCCGGATTTGATAGCTACAGCACTGCGCTTTGGTGGACAGCCATGCTGATGACCACAATGGGATCGGACTACTTTCCCAAAACGGCAGAAGGTCGCATCCTCTGTTTTCTGCTGGCGCTGTATGCGTTTGCTGTATTTGGCTATGTAACAGCAACGTTAGCCACATTCTTTATCGGACAAGATGCTGACGATGACGAAGCAGAAATTATCGGAGCAAAATCGATCGATGCCCTGCGAGACGAAATTACAGCCTTGCGAACCGAGATTCAGAGCTTAAGACAGGAGAATTCACAACTTTAGAGAGAAGTTAGTTCTCATGATTTCCTTATATGGTGTTGACATTAGACTTGTCGATTAATAACAAGAAAAATGGCTGAAAAACCTGCTACGCATAGGTTGCAGCGATTTTAGCCCCAAGGCTGAAATGCCTACTAGATAAGGATTTCAAGGGTTTTGCGTCTGATTTCCAGACAACTCTATTAATTGTCTTTACTACTTTTTTCAGTTATGAACAATCAAAATAGCCACTATTCGGCTAATCAAACAGAAGATCGCTCGTCAACTCCTAACAATCAACAAGTGCCACAACCACCGCAGGGGTGGAATCAGTTGAAGTGGTTGGGTCCTAGTTTTATTTGGATGCTGTCTGCTGCGGGTTCTGGTGAACTGTTATTTACACCCCGAATTGCCGCCCTCTATGGATATGAATTGTTATGGGCATTGTTAGCAGCGGTGATTTTGAAGTGGTTTATCAACCGGGAAGTTGGACGGTTCACAGTCTGCACTGGAGCCACGATTTTGGAGGGCTTTCAACACTTGCCTGGACCGAAAAATTGGGCAGTTTGGTTAATTCTGCTTCCTCAATTTGTAGTCGCCATTTCTACGGTTGCAGGTATGGCAGGTGCAGCAGCAACCGCGTTGATTCTGGTTACAAGCGGAACGGTTCAACTTTGGACGGTAATCATCATCTTGGTGACAGCCGCGATCGTGTTCTTAGGACAGTACAACATTGTTGAACAAGTTTCATCCTATGTCGGCATTGGTCGTACACTTGCTGTCGTCATCGCTGCAATTTTTGTCTTTCCCAGCATTAGGGACTTAGCATCGGGTTTAGTGCCTCAAGTTCCTCAAGATGTCCAGTATCAAGAAGTGTTGCCCTGGTTAGGCTTCATGTTGGCAGGCGCAGCCGGAATGATGTGGTATTCCTACTGGGTGGATGCACGCGGCTACGGTGCGACTGCCTTGAAGCAAGAGCAACCGCTGGAGGTGAAGCAACTCAATGCTGACCAACAGCAGCGATTGCAGGGATGGATTAGTCTCATGACTCTCTCGAATACTTTAGCTGTTGTGGGAGCGCTGCTGGCGGCGCTGGCGTTTCTCATTCTAGGTGGCGAACTGTTGCGCCCAGAAGGACTGGTTCCGCAGGAAAGTCAGGTGGCTGAAACGCTCGGTCGATTGCTGGGCGATCTGTGGGGATCGTTTGGCTTCTGGTTTATGATTGCGATCGTCTTTATTACCTTTTGTAGCACTACGCTCTCAGTGCAGGACGGCTTTGGGCGGATGTTTGCTGATGGCACTCAAATTTTGCTGCAAGGCTTTGGCGTGCGCGGACGCTGGACAAACGAGCAGTTTCTCCGCAAGTTCTACCTGGTTACTTTGTTAGCTGCGTTGCCAGTTGCCGTTTACCTACTCTTTGGCGAACCTGTTAGCTTATTGCAAACCGCAGGCGGAATTGAAGCAGCACATATTCCGGTCGTCACCGGATTAACACTTTATTTGAATCACCGAATGTTGCCTGAAAAATTACGTCCATCCAAATTTATTTTCGCTGGAACA
This sequence comes from Kamptonema formosum PCC 6407, assembly GCF_000332155.1. GTDB lineage: Bacteria > Cyanobacteriota > Cyanobacteriia > Cyanobacteriales > Microcoleaceae > Kamptonema > Kamptonema formosum. The sequence continues at coordinate 2,402,025 of NZ_KB235904.1, forward strand.
GTAATTGCAGGTTTATTTTTTGCGGGGTTTGCTGGAATTTATTTGCTGCAATTAACAAGCGTTATAGGAGGCGCTAATGGAGCTTGATGTAGTCAGAAGCCACTTGCATTAGTTTTGCTGATTTTCTAGTTACTGAGGAGGAATTTATCTATGGCTAAGCCTGCTGTCGCTCAATCCACAAGTTCAATTTCAACTAAATCAGTTTGTAATCGAATTGCGATCGTCTTTGACTTTGATGATACGCTTGCCCCTGATACCTTTGACGAATTAATTGAGAGTTTAGGATTGAACGTTGACCAATTTCGTCAGCAGCAGTATGAACCCCTAAAGGCCGCAGGTTGGGATCACGTTGCAGCAAGGTTCTATTGCTTAATTCAAGAATCTAAACGCCGTAAAGACATTGAGGACAAAATTACAAAAGATTCTTTAATGCAATTTGGGCAGCAGCTACAGCCGTTTGCGGGCGTTACTGAAATGTTCGATCGCCTCCGTCAGCACGTTCATCATCTCAATTCAAAAATAAATCTAGAGTTTTATGTCATCACCGGTGGATTTGCTGAAGTCGTTCGCAACACCTCGATCTCGCCCTATTTTGAGCAGATTTGGGGATGCGAATTTCACTATAGCGAAATGGGCGAAATTGAATTTCTCAAACGCAGCATCAGCCACACCGAAAAGACACGCTACTTGATGCAAATTGCTAGCGGTAAAGAGGAAGTAGAGGCAGACGGACGCTCGTTTGCCTACCGCGATGTCCCAAAATCAGAACTGTATGTCCCGCTGTCTCAAATCATCTACGTTGGCGATGGAGTATCAGATGTGCCCTGTTTTTCGATCGTCAATGATGAAGGCGGCATTGCGATTGGTGTTTACAAAAATGCTCAGGAATGGAATCGCCGAATTCAAATTAGTGAAAGTCAGCGGGTTGCGAATCTGGCGCTGGCAGACTATCGCGAGGATTCGGAATTGATGCGATCGCTCACGCTGGCAGTTGAAAGCCTCTGCAAACAAATCGCCCTGCGTCAATTAAGTGTAGGAGAGTAAGTGTAGGAGATGACGCAACCCGATCGGGAATTGAGTTTAATTTACTGCCTTTGATAATCGTGGCGATCGCAGTTAGTTTCATCAGCTATGCACTTCAACGTAGGTAAAACTGAAAAAATACGGGTAATTTAGGATGCACAAACATTGGTACAAAAATACAATTGTTTACTCGCTCGATGTCGAAACCTTTATGGATGCTAATGGTGACGGCATTGGTGATTTTCAAGGATTAACGCAGCGTTTAGATCACCTGTCAGGATTAGGAATTACCTGTCTCTGGCTGTTACCGTTTTACCCATCCCCCAATCGAGACAATGGCTACGATGTCATGGATTACTACAACGTCGATCCCCGGTTGGGAACGTTAGGCGATTTTGTTGAATTCATACATCAGGCGCGAGAGTGTGGTATCCACGTTATTATCGATCTGGTCATAAATCACACTTCAATTGAGCATCCCTGGTTTCAGAAAGCCAGAAGCGATCGCCACTCGCGCTACCGTGACTATTACGTTTGGTCTGAGCAGCCGCAGGAAAATCTGAGCCTGATTGCGTTTCCAACGGTAGAAGATAGCCTCTGGGAATATGATGACCAGGCAAACGCCTATTATCTCCATCATTTCTTCAAAGAACAGCCCGATCTTAATATTACTAACCCTGCCGTTCGAGAAGAAATTTGCAAAATTATTGGCTTTTGGCTGGAGCTAGGGGTATCTGGGTTTCGCATTGATGCGGCTCCGTATGTTGTTGAAGAGTTTGGTCTGGATCAAATCAGTAAGCAAGACTTGCATCTCTTTCTGGAAGAACTGCGATCGTTCCTCACCTCACGTCGCGGCGATGCAATTTTTCTAGCAGAAGCAAACGTGGAGCCAGACAAAATTTCTATTTATTTTGATGACGGCGATCGAATGCAAATGCTATTCAATTTTTTGCTGAATCAGTATTTGTTTCTCGCCCTTGCTCGTCAACAAGCAGCACCATTGCGGCAGGGCTTGCAAAGCTTGCCTCAGATTCCGCAATCTTGTCAGTGGTTAAACTTCGTTCGCCATCACGATGAACTGACACTCGATCGCCTTAGCGACTCAGAACGACAAGAAATTTTCAGCGCCTTTGCTCCCCAGGAAAATATGCAGATTTTTGGGCGGGGTATTCGTCGTCGTCTGCCGCCGATGATGCAGGCTGATACCCGCCGAATTCAACTCACCTACAGCCTGATGTTTAGCCTACCCGGTACGCCACTGCTGCGTTATGGCGACGAAATTGGGATGGGTGATGATTTGTCTTTAGAAGGACGCACCAGTGTCCGAACCCCGATGCAGTGGTCGGACGAGCCCAATGGGGGCTTTTCTAGTGCTGAACCAGAAGCGTTAACTCGACCGATGATTGCCGAGGGTAACTATCGCTACCAGCGGGTTAACGTTGCTGCCGAGCAGCGTAACCCCACATCTTTAGTTAACTGGATGGAGCGAATTATTCGCATTCGCAAGCAGTGTCCTGAATTGGGTGAGGGAACTTTGAGCTTCATCGATGTTGACGATCCCGGTGTATTGGCTCATTGCTGTGAGTGGCAAACCAAAGCCGTTCTTGCGGTTCACAATTTGACCGACCAAGATTGTACTGTCCGGCTCAAATCCCACCCAGATCAGCACTTAACTGACCTGTTTGGCGATCGTCAATATGAATCTTTGGGCGATGCCAACACAATTTTTCTTTCTGCTTACGGCTACCGTTGGTTTCGCATCAGTTCAACGCATTAATGCAATGACAAATCCAGAATGGAGACAGTAATATGGTGCAAATTGGCTATCACGCTTCTCACGAACAGTTCAAGCCGAGTGCTTTGCTCAAGGCTGTGCAGATGGCAGAGCAGGCAGGGTTTACGCTAGTACTTTCTTCCGATCACTTTCACCCCTGGAGCGAAGCACAGGGACAAAGTGGCTTTGCCTGGTCGTGGCTGGGTGCGGCAATGCAAGCAACGCCAACCCTTTCTTACCGGGTTGTCTGTGCGCCCGGACAGCGGTATCATCCCGCCATCATTGCCCAGGCTGGGGCAACGCTTGCAGAACTGTTTCCGGATCGCTTTTGGCTAACTGTTGGCAGCGGTCAGGCACTCAACGAACATATTACCGGAGACAAGTGGCTGTGTAAGCGCGATCGCAATGTTCGATTGAAAGAATGCGTGGACATCATCCGGGCGCTGTGGGCAGGTGAAACAGTGACTCATCAAGGACTCGTGTGTGTTGAAGAAGCTAAACTTTACACTCGTCCTGAGACAAAACCGCCGATCGTTGGCGCAGCAATTACGCCTCAAACAGCGGAGTGGTTGGGCAGTTGGGCAGATGGACTCATTACGATTTCTCGTCCACCAGAAAAGCTAAAAGCAGTTGTGGATGCCTTTCGGCGAGGCGGTGGTGAAGGCAAGCCCATGATTTTGAAAGTGCAGCTTTCCTATGACCAGGATCGAGAGAGCGCCTGTCGAAAAGCACATCAGCAGTGGCGCAATAACATTTTCAAAAATATTGTTATGACTGAATTGCAAACCCCCCAGCAGTTTGATGCAGCCGGAGAGTTTATTAAGCCAGACGAATTAAACGAGCACGTCCGCATCTCAGCCGACCTCCAACAGCACATTGAATGGCTGCAAAAAGACATCGAATTGGGTTTTGATGAGTTAATTCTGCACAACGTCAATTGCGAACAGAGACAGTTTATCGAAGTGTTTGGGGAGAAAGTTCTACCTATTCTGGCGCAACAGTAAGTAGAAGGAAGAAGGAAGAAGGAAGAAGGAAGAAGGAAGAAGGGAGAAGGGAGAAGGAAGAAAAATTTAGTTATCTAGGAGAGAAGGGAGAAGGAAGAATGTTTATACAGTCAGCTTTTTAGTCATCCCGCCGAGATTCAGAGCTTGAGACAGGAGAATTTACAACCTTAGAGAGAAGTTAGTTCTCCTAATTTCCATTAACGTACAGGTACTTTCTATGACGATCGTGCAATGAGTAAAGAAATATCAACTCTTTTAGATAAGATGCAGGCAATGCTGAATGACTTTATCATTTTGTTGCCAAATATGGTATTGGCATTGATTGTCTTTGCTATTTTTTTCTTCGTTGCTAGAACGATTAAGAAAGTAGTCAGAAACTTAACACGCAATCGCCGTCAAGCTCGCAACCTGGGAATGGTGCTGGGGCGCTTGGCACAAGGAACAACTATCTTAGCGGGCTTGTTTATTGCGCTGTCGATCGTAATTCCATCGCTTAAAGCCAGCGATCTCGTACAGCTACTCGGAATCAGTGGTGTAGCGATCGGCTTTGCGTTTCGCGATATTTTACAAAATTTTCTAGCAGGTATTCTAATTCTGTTAACTGAACCCTTCCAAATCGACGATCAAATCGTTTTCAAAGATTTTGAAGGAACTGTAGAAAATATTCAAACCCGTGCAACGACGATTAAAACTTATGATGGGCGGCGGATTGTAATTCCAAATTCTGAGCTATTTACAAATTCTGTTACGGTTAATACTGCGTTTGAAAATCGCCGTTTGCAGTACGACATTGGCATTGGCTATGGTGACGATATTGACCAAGCACGACGGTTTATTCTAGAGGCAATACATGAAACAAATGGGGTGTTGGAAACGCCTGCGCCTGATGCGATCGTGGTTGAATTAGCAGGCAGCACTGTCAATATTCGCGCTCGTTGGTGGGTGCAACCTCCTCGTCGTGCAGATGTGCTAGACCTGCAAGATCGAGTGTTGACTAATATTAAAAATAAGCTGACGGCAAATGGTATCGATCTGCCCTTCCCGACACAGCAAATTCTCTTTCATGACCAGACTGAAGCAACGGATGGCGATCGCACTCGTCAACGGGAAGGTTGGCCCCCTGGGAAAGGTCAAGTGCCACAGTCACGCAGCATTAGTAGCTCGATCAACCGCCTTGCCGAGATCGAGGGTGAGGGGAATGGGTCTAAAGCAGGTAGCACAAAGCCTGCTCCCACGACAGAGGAATAGCAAATGGAAACCAAGTTTAGCAAGCTTTTAGACTCACTGCACTCTAGTTTCTGGTTCATCCCGACCCTGATGGTTGTGCTGGCGATCGGGCTTTCATTTGTCACTATTGGCATTGACCAACAGCTAGAAACCGATATTATTGGTAATTTAGGTTGGGCGTATGCCCTGGGGCCCAATGGTTCACGAGCTATTCTCTCTGCGATCGCAGGTTCAATGGTGACTGTTGCCACGACTGCATTTTCTATTACCATCGTGGCGCTTCAGCTTGCGTCTTCGCAGTTTGGCCCGCGTCTGCTGCGTAACTTTATGCAAGATACTGGCAACCAAATCGTACTGGGAACCTTCATCTCTACCTTTGTTTACAGTCTGATGGTGCTGCGAACCATCAATGGTGTTGCCGAGAATGAGTTTGTACCGCATATTGCAGTCACCTGCGGGCTGGGATTGGCGATCGCCAGTATTGGCGTTTTAATCTATTTTATTCATCATTCCGCTACCTCTATTCAAGTCGATTGTGTCATTTCTAAGGTGGGAAGTGAGCTAGATGAAGCGATCGATCGGCTCTTTCCCAAACAGGTAGGACGCAGCGCAGCGACGCATCGAGCAGAACCACTCACCTCAGATATTCCAGCCAATTTCGATCGCGAGGCAACCGCCATTCAAGCTACTAGCAGTAATTATGTGCAAGCGATCGATACAGACCAATTAATGCAAATTGCAACAGAGAGCAATATCCTGCTTCAGCTTCAGCGTCGCCCCGGAGACTTTGTGATTAAAGGAAGTCCGCTGGTACTTGCTTATCCCGCAGAATCAGGTAGCAAAAAGCTGGTTAAACAAGTCAATGATGCCTTTGTCTTGGGTTCGCAGCGTACCGATCAACAAGATGTCGAGTTTTCGATTAACCAACTGGTTGAAATTGCAGTCCGCGCCCTCTCACCTGGCATTAACGACCCCTTTACAGCCATTCGCTGTATAGATCAACTTAGCGCGGCGCTTTGTCACCTGGCACAAAAAGAGATTCCCTCTGCCTATCGTTATGATGACCAAGATAAGCTGCGCGTCATTGCAGAACCCGTGACGTTTGCAGATGTGACGGATGCTGCTTTTAATCAGATTCGGCAGTATGGGCAAACAAGCGTAGCAGTGACAATGCGGTTACTAGAAGCGATCGCTGTCATTGCCCCTTTTACCTATACTAAAGCAGACAGAGCCGCACTGTTGCGTCATGCCAACACGATCGAGCGCGGCAGCCAGGAGGGGATCGCCGAAGAGTTAGATCGAAAGGATGTCAAAGAGCGCTATCTAGCCGCCATAAAAGCGATCGGGCAAGTTTGACATGAGGAGAAAAGATGCAATCTATCAACTGGAAAGGATACCGCTTTGCTGCCTGGATGGGGCAAACATTACTGGGAATCGCTGTTCTTGCTGCTGCTATTCAGGGGAAATGGCAAAATGCGATCGCCCTAGCGCTTTTTCTAATTGTCTCTCTTGTGTTTTTGGTGAAAGATGACAAACTACCAACCCTATTTGATTTTCTGTTTGTCCTCGCAGCTTTACTCAACGCCGGAGGTTGGGTGTGGGGATGGTTTTACGCCCCTGGACTTTATGACGAGCTGGTTCATGGGTTCACCATGTTTTCAATTACACTAGCTCTGAGTTTTTTGGTGTATAGTCCCATGCTGCCGATTTTTCGTCAACACACACTACTATATTTACTGACGATCGTCAGCTTTGGTATCGCCATCGGAGCGTTGTGGGAAATCACTGAATGGTCAGCAGGTAAAATTTTGGCAACAGATGTGATTGGCAGCATCGATGATACAGTCATTGACTTGATTATGGACACATTAGGATCGGGATTAGCAGCCATTATCAGCCTTTGGGTATTGCAAAAGTGGACAGATTTAAGTGTAGGGAATGAGTTAGTAAGAAATCATCTAAGCCATCATAAATAATGAGTTAATGGCCAGTTTGTGATTGATATTGATACTGTTTGGAGAAAATAATGAAACGCATATTTTCTATTTTTTTGACCGCCGTGCTAGTTTCGGATTTAAGTTACATTTAATCATCAACGATCGAGATATTGCATAGCCCTTAACCGAAATTTTATCTTTTCATAAAGATTCATAGAGATCGAGAGAATTAGAGGCGCAGAGAAGCAATTGCGCCCGCCTACTTTTGCAAGAGGTCTATTGCACAAGTGTATGCGATAAATAAGCCAAAACCTTTTTATTTAGTAACTTTAACCTCGCTTATATAAAAGCCCGTTCCTGGCATTAGCCCTAACTCGCTTAGACGTTGATATTCGGATTTTTCAGCTTGTATGTATCGTTCTTGTTTAACTCTTAATACAAACTTGACACCTACGTCACAGAGCGATTGCGCTAGTTTGACAGAACCAAATTCTCTATCTCCAAGAAGAATTATTTCATAATCTTGTAGCAAGGCTAAAATAGGTTTAATTAAGTTTTGTTGTTCTTGAAGATTCGTGCTGCCCCTTTTGGGGAGTATTTCCCAGTATAAAGGAATAGCTCTTTGCGACCAAATCAGACTAATAAAAAATAAATTATTGTGTCGCCATTGAGTACGGTCTATAGCTAGCATCAACACAGACTGGTTTTTAAAAGCCGTGTTCAAGATGTATTTTACCAAGGGAAACCATAAGGTTTCAATTCGCAGCACTGGCAACTTAAAAAATCTTTGAAGATTGCGCCTACGGCTCTCAAAAAGTATAGGATATGACCAAACAGTAGCCAGTCGCTCAATACTAACTTGTTTGTGTATTTGTAAAAGGCTGACAACAATTGCAAGAGTTAAGTATTCAGTTTTTTTGAGTTGACTTGACAAGCAATTTTGGTAAAATAAAGGAAGCATTTAATTATTTTGGGGGTTGTTGAGAGCGATCGCCCATTTTTTTTACCACAAAACGTCTCAAAGCGCCATAGGTACGGATTTTGACGGGGTTGTCACCCCGTCAGATCAGGGGCCACATGGAAAAGGCGAACCGCCAAGCTGGGAAAAAGCGTTTATGTATTGTGTCATGCTGATGGCGATCGCGGTTTTAGGCCCAGGTGCATATTCGCTCGACGCTCTGATTTTTGGACGGTGAAGCCAGGCTTATCCTTCATAAAAGGTGTTTATAGACCAATACGGTTCAGTTAAAGCTCAATAAAGTTAAGTTAAAGTCCAAAAATTCGCATCATCGATCGTGCTATCAGACTTAACGGAACCGTATTCGATTATATGGTCAATCTCGATCCTGGCTTCAATTCTGGAGATGCCGTCAAGATTTCTGGTTTTTATCGTCCTCACTTAGCATATTGAGCATTTTTTTGGCAACTATAGCGCCGACGACTACTCCACCCACGACTTGAGCAACCTTAACAGCTTGCTTTATCCCATCACCAGAATTGATATGTTCGTGGAATATCTCATCTTTTAACCAGTCTGTAGTAACTTTCAAGTTATGAAGCGGAGTTGGCAATAGTTCTAGATAAGTGCCTTGGCGAATCAGATGACCGACTTCGCCTTTCACTTCAAAAACATCGTAAATGTTAGCGGCACTATTTTCTAAACCTAGTTTGAGAAGGGTTCCGCGTAGGTTAACCTGAGCTGGCTTTAGCTCATGTCCTAATGCCATCGCTTTCAGATTATGCGCGATCGTGGCCCCTTGCTGATAGGCTACTTGGGCAGTGGGAGGTAAAGGTTTAGTCTCATGGGGCTCAGAGGAATTAGATATTGAATCTTGATGTAGTTCTAAATGCTCGTACTCACGACCCTCAACCGTTGAGGCTTGCACATCCACCGCACAATCACCCCCTGCAAAAACTTCTAGAAAATCGGGTAACTGCAAAGTGGGAGTAACATGAACGCGACCATCTCGATCGCGGTGTTCGTTGGGAATTGGTAAGTTTTTAATCAGTGGATGTGTAGCAGTTCCAGTTGTCCAAATCGTGGTAGATGCTGATAATATTTCAGACTTACCATCGCGCTTATATTCAACTGAATCTCGACGAATAGCCGTCGCTTCTGCTCCCGCGATTAACTCCACTGGTACAGCGCGTTTTTCTAATTCCTGCTCGGCAGTTTCACGCAGATGACTATTAATATCACCCTTGAGAATTTCGTTGCCGTGATTAATTAGTACCACCCGGACTTCTTGAGGATTACCTCCCAAAGCTTCATACCAGTTAGGTAGCAGATCGGCTAAAGTAGCAACCATTTCCACACCACTTGGCCCGCCACCGATCGCAGCTACAGTTAGCAGCCGACGACGTTGCTCGGGGTCTTCAATTTGAACGGCTCGTTGTAAGCAGTCGCGCAAGTGACGATCGAGCGCGATCGCATTTTCTTGGGTGCGAAAATCAAAGGCATATTCTTTAGCACCCTCAACGCCAAAATAGCCAGTAACGCTACCTAAAGCTAACACTAAGTTACTGTAGTTGTAGTTAGTTCCCGAAGTTAATTTGACTTCCCGTTGTTCTAGGTCAATCGATTGCACCGTATCTTGCACAAAAATGATGCCGCTATCCTTGAGCAGTTCCTCAAAACGCGGTACTACCTGATTAGCATCCATCTCACCACTGAAATACTCGTAAAGTAAAGGCTTAAAACAAAAGCGTTCAGAGCTATCAATTAGGATGATGCTTCTTGGATAGTGTTCGTGTGCTAGATGCAAAGCTGTAAACAAACCAGTGAAACCACCACCAACGATTACAGTCTGATAAATTGGGTTGTTCATGAGATGATTTTTCTCCACTAATTGAGCGTCAGTAAGAAGAAGGAAGAAGGAAGAAGGATTTAGTTATCTAGGAGAGAAGGAAGAAGGAAGAAAAATTTAGTTATCTAGGAGAGAAGGAAGAATGTTTATACAGTCAGCTTTTTAGCCATCCCGATCTTATGTTTAATTAGGTGGATTTACTTGAATTGAAATGAAAAAGCGGTGAGAATGCAAATTGAGGCTTCAAAATAAATTGCATTGCTTGCTAGAAAATAACAAATTAATAGGAGCAGCAATGCAATTTATACTATTTAATTAAAAAGAGACCAATTAATACAAAGCTGAGAAAGATAGCAAGAACAATAGCGTGTTCAACTCTAGGGCTAATAATCTTGACAGCAATCACTAAAGTAACTGCTAGGAGGACAACGCCAATATCCACAGCAACCTGACCACCTCGATCGATCAATGGATCTTTTTGGGCTGATTGAACCAAACTGAAAAAGTCAATTGTGATAATTGCTAGTGATTTTTGAGTTGGGAAATTCATAAAAAACCTCCTTGAAGTTTATAAAGCAAGGTACCAGTACATTTGGGTTATAACTGTAACAAAAATTGCATCCCTGGGCTTTTATTACCAGTAGTTTGTCTATAAATTCAAATCCCTAATAAAGCCATGCTTAAGTACGATTTGGCTACAAATAACCATTCATCTTGAGACTGCAAATTTCTAGGGTGGCCAGAGATAGATAAGTGAAAATAGGATAACCCAGATCGCATCAACAAAGTGCCAGAACAAAGTAGTTGCGCTGACACCAAAGTACCCCTTGTTGTAATTGTCCCGAATGAAAGAACGAGAAAGCATCAGCAACTGCAAGAGAATGCCCGCAAAAACGTGCAGCCCGTGGAAACCTGTTAGCAGGTAAAATGTTCCACCCATTAGCCCTGTAGTCAGCCGGAAGTTAAGGTTACTCCACTCGATACCCTGACCAACTAAGAAGTAAATTCCCATACCAAAAGTCAGTACCCAAAGCCAGCGAAATCTAATAATTTTATGGCGTTTGAGGGCGTTTTCTGCGGCTTGAATAACGAAGCTACTTGAAAGCAGCACCACAGTATTAATAATGATAAATTTAGATAATTCCGGCCCCTTAACACCAGGTGGTAGCCAGTTGGAATGGGTCAATCGTAGAGCGATATAGGTAAAGAAAAAGCTGAAAAAAACTAGGCTCTCCGACAGCAAGAATATGGTAACGCCGAACATTGCTTTACCATGATGATCGTGAGCGATGCCACCACCAATTGGTAAGAACCTTTGTAACCAATTAGGCAGGGACTGTACTAAGCGATCGAAACGAATTGGGCTTTCATCTATATGATGTGTAGGATTTGGCATAACTCCGATAATTTTGGATTTTGGATCTGGGATTTTGGATTGAGAAAAAGCAGTCAATTCCTCTCCCCTTACCTGATCTATTCTTGAGTAACAGCAGCCTCTGGTATCGCTTTAGAGTTGTAATGATAGGGTGGATCGTTGACAACAGGAATTTCCTCAAAGTTCTCCCTGGGTGGCGGTGAAGAAGTCTTCCACTCCAGCCCTGTAGCGTGCCAAGGATTGTCAGGTGCTTTTTTACCTAATAGCAAAGAACCGACGATATTGGCAATAAAAGGCAGCGTAGACATACCCAAGAAAAAGGCTCCCAAACTAGCAATAATATTCCACCCTTGGAACTGCGGATCGTAAGATGAAACCCGGCGCACCATGCCTTGTAAACCGAGCGGGTGCATGGGGAAAAACGTAAGATTAGCGCCGATAAAAGTTAAAAAGAAATGCAATTTTCCCCAGCCTTCAGCGTACATTCGTCCAGTTATTTTTGGGAACCAGAAGTAAATCGCGGCAAAGATTGCCATCGTGATTGTATTGTGGACGACGTAGTGGAAGTGACCTACTACAAAGTAGGTATTGTTGACATGAATATCAAACGGAACTGAACTAAGCATGATGCCAGTAATTCCACCGAAAATAAACATAAGTACACCTCCCAAGGCAAATAACATGGGGGTTAAAAGATGCAGTCTGCCATTCCAAACTGTGGCAGTCCAAGCAAATACTTTGACACCAGTAGGGACAGCTACCAACATTGAGGAAACCATAAATAGTATCCGCATCCAATTGGGTGTAGCACTGGCAAACATATGGTGTACCCAAACAAATATGCTGACTAAACCAATTCCAAAGGAGGCGATCGCAACCGATCGATAGCCAAATAAAGGATTACGAGAAAAGGCGGGGAGAATTTCCGAAAAGATGCCAAAAGCAGGCAGCGCCATCACATAAACCGCCGGATGGGAGTAGAACCAAAATAAGTGCTGATAGATAATTGGGTCGCCATTCTCCAGGGGTTTGAAGAAATTTGTCCCAAAAGTGAGGTCAAAAAATAACAGTACGATCGCGCCCGTCAGGGAAGGTAAACAAATTAGTTGTAGCAACTGGGCGCTGAGAACTGTCCAAACGAAAATCGGCATCCGAAAAAACGTCATCCCTGGTGCCCGCATCCAAACAATTGTAGTAATAAAGTTGACTCCTCCCATAATCGATGAAATACCCAGCAACATTACACTCAGTATCCAAATTGATTCGCCGTTGATGGGATAACCAGTTGGGTTTTGGAGGCTGATTGGTGGGTAAGACCACCAGCCAGCTTGTGCGGGCCCACCTTGTACTAAAAAGCTCGATAGTAGGAGGATACCTGCTGGCGGAATTATCCAAAAGGCGAGCGCATTCAGAACTGGAAACGCCATGTCTTTTGCCCCAATTATCAACGGTACTAAGTAGTTAGCAAGACCAGCATTGAAGGGGATAATCCACAGGAAAATCATCACCGTGCCGTGTAGAGTAAATAAGCCATTATATAAAGAGCGATCGACCAAATCTGATTCGGGAGTAAGCAGTTCGCCCCGAATAATCATCGCTAACATCCCACCAATCAAAAAGAAAATAAAAGTCGTCACCATGTACTGAACACCGATAACTTTATGGTCGGTGCTAAAGCTGAAATACTCCTGCCAGTCGGGATCGTTTTTACTGTTGGGATTTTCTGATTCGTCAGTAATTGGGATTGAGTTATTTGTCATATATTTTTTATTTACGGATAGCAGCTTGAGAAAGCCATTGATTATAACTTTCACTTGAATCAACATATACATCCGCCACCATCAAGGCAAAGTCGGTGCCGCTGAATTGGGAATCACGCAGGTGATATTTGCCGATTTTGGTGGGTGTTAAGACCAGGTTAATATTGCGGTTGGGGATGATATCTTGCTTTAACCGAAATTCCGGGACATAAAAGCCGTGAATTACATCTTGGGAATGTAAACTTAAACGGGTACGTTCATTTACTCTCAGGTGTAATTCGTTACTAATGGCATTATTTGGATAGCGGAAAGACCAAACCGATTGTTTAGCTATAACCTCAATATTTTCAGTAACAGGTTGATCGGTATTTGTGACCGTTGCAGCGGTAGCAGATTCTTCCAATAGGTGCAGATGTACGATCGGTTGTAGCCCCTCAATATCTAGTTGTTGATAAATGCTGAAACTTTGAGCTGCAAGCCATAAAACTAGGACGGTTGGGGCGGAAGTCCAGAGGATTTCTAGCCTCACATCGCTTCTGGTAGGATGACCGTGACTCCAATCTCCCTTGGGCGCGCGATCGGTGAGAATTGAGTATCCGATCGTGCCTGCGATCGCGAGAAAGATGAACGTTCCCACGGAGGTTAAAAAGCTAAATATGCGATCGACTCTTTCCGCTTCTGCGGTTGCCTGAATCGGCATCCAAGAGTAGGCGCGATCGCCAATCCAGCGGGCTATTATCATAATTACCGCGATAAAAACTATTAATAATAGTGTGTTGAAAATTTTCCTCATCGCATCTCCTGTAAAATCAATTGTTCTAGTATCTTTATTGGCATTATTTAAGTAATAAATTCGGATTTTTACCTTGTCGAATTAAGCCCGCTGCCGTATTATGTATCCCGAACTCGTCTCCCATCTGCGCCCCTAAAGTGCCGTGAACATATAACAATCCCAATATAAAAATACCCATCAACAAGTAACTCCACTGCACTTGGATTGTGGCATTTTTGCGCCAGCGGTAGCGCTGTAACCCCCTCCATACGGTCATGGCAACAATCGCTGCTAATAGTAAAATACCCCCCATACCATGCAAGAGCATTGTTGTACCAGCCCCCAACCCCCAAGCACTATTCATATTTGTGGGTGGGTCTGCCAACATCATCTCAAAAAAGCCCGCTGCGACGGTAAAAAATGTGATAACAGCACTTGCTAAAAGATTGTACCAACCAACATCAAAAAAGCTGGGACGAATAGCAGTCAGAGTCAAAAATTTGAGGATTGGTTTTTCAAAACGAAACAGCGTTCCCGCAATATCAAAAATTATGGCAATAATGAATAAACCCAACGTGAAATGCACTAGCTGCGGATGAATTGGAACCTCGTATGGTAATCCGTTCGCACCTAGTTTGAACCACAACCGATCGATAAGTTGCGAGTTCATTGTAAGACTCCATTTTTTGTTGCTTCAACTACGGGCTCTACGTGCAGCCCGTATACCCAAACTAACTTAGTCCCTAAATATTGTTGAAAGCATACTAAACAAATTAAAAATGTTGCAACACCTAGATAAGCAACAGGTATCTTTACTGGAGTTCGGGCGCGAATCGCGAATCTCCATGCGGTAATTGCCACAATAATTGCCGAAAGTGACCAGCCTGTAATTGTGTGTAAATTCAGTGTCGGCTTGACGGCTTCGTAAGGTTGGGCTAAACCAGCTTCAAACTGACCAAAGATGACGGCGAGGAAAATACTGACTGAAGCAACAAACATATTCCAGAAACTCACCTCAAACAAACGATGATTGCGGTTGAAATAGCCCGTCACGTCGCAGCAGAAGGAAAAAATTATCATCGCGATCGCGAAATGGACGACGATCGGATGGAGCGGATCTGGGTAAGGTAGATTCGCATTATTGAGAGGCAGAGGCATCGCTTTCTCCTGTTTTAGTGGACTTGTTCCCGGAGGCAAGCTGACAGAGATTTCTCTAAATATAGATTGAGACTAATTCTACAAAAACATATCTATCTAAAGATTGATCTAATCCTGAAAAATAACCATAGCTTCTCAAACTATTGGGCTTTCAACCCTCTAAAGTTTTAAGGCGATCGCTGGTGATATTATTGACACATTAATCACATAAAGATTAGTTGTATATCACAAAAAACATTGCTTGACAATTAATTTTATGTGTAAGTTTCTGGAGAAGATAATTATAAAGTTATACCCTTAGAAATAGAGACGAATTACCCCATTAGATAGACGTATTTGATTCTACAAATCCCTAAAGTGAGCGCAGAAACCAATAAATAAATCTTTAAGTAGTTACATTCTTAATTAGGTACAACTTTACTTCACAAAGAAATAAAACTAGGAAAAAACATGAGCTATTCCCCTAATCTTTTCAAAGGTCAAAAAGCAGTCGTAACGGGTGCAAGTTCTGGTATTGGTGAAGGAGTCACCCATACTTTGGCTGCATCGGGTGCTTCTGTTTTAGTCAACTACCATTCTCAACAGGAAGCAGCAGAGTAGACGGCGGTATGACTCTGTATACAGGGTTCGCGACGGGGGGCTAGATGAACGCAGAACAGCAAAGGTTAGAAGAGAATCGCGAACCGGATGAACCTTGGTATCGTTGGGGTTCCTACTTGAGCGATCGCCAATGGGGTACAGTGCGGGAGGATTACTCACCGGATGGTTCAGCTTGGGAGTATTTTCCTCACGACCAGGCGCGATCGCGCGCTTACCGTTGGGGTGAAGATGGATTGGGTGGATGGTGCGATCGCCACAGTCAACTCTGCTTTGGTCTAACACTGTGGAATGGC
Organism: Kamptonema formosum PCC 6407; assembly: GCF_000332155.1. GTDB lineage: Bacteria > Cyanobacteriota > Cyanobacteriia > Cyanobacteriales > Microcoleaceae > Kamptonema > Kamptonema formosum. Next base: position 2,417,755 of record NZ_KB235904.1, read on the forward strand.
CGCGATCCAATTTTAAAAGAACGTCTGTTTGGACTGACTAACGAACAAGGTAATCACGGTGAAGATGTCAAAGAATATTACTTCTACCTGGACAACACGCCTACCCATTCCTATATGCGCTGGTTGTACAAATATCCTCAACTGGAATTTCCCTATACTCAGCTTGTAGAGGAAAACGCTCATCGCCACAAGGATCGACCAGAATTTGAATTATTAGATACGGGCGTGTTTGACGATAATCGCTATTTTGATGTGGTTGCCGAATACGCCAAAGCCTCTCCCGATGATATTTGCATTCGCATCAGCATCACGAATCGGGGGGCGGAAACTGCCAGCATCGACGTACTACCTACCCTTTGGTTTCGCAATACCTGGATATGGACAGGTAATAAACCGCAGTCACAGCTATCGAAAGTTGCTGATGGTGTAATTAAGGCGAACAGTGAGAAATATGGGGATTATTGGTTATTTTGCGATGGAAATCATCAGCTTTTATTTACAGAGAATGAAACTAACAGCCAACGTCTCTACGGAGTTGCTAATGCCTCACCTTATGTTAAAGACGCTTTCCACGAGTATGTGATTCATAACAATCAGAATGCAGTAAATCCGAATAAAGTTGGTACGAAAGCAGCAGCTTGGTATCAATTGGAAATTGGGGCGGGACAGACAAATGTAATTCAACTTCGCTTCACCAACCAATATACTGACACGCCATTTAATGCAGCATTTGCTGATACCTTCCGCCAGCGTCAAACAGAGGCAGATGAATTTTACGAAACGCTCACCCCCGGTCTAGACGAGGACTGCCGCAACGTCCAACGACAAGCGTTTGCCGGACTGCTGTGGAGCAAACAGTTTTACTACTATGATGTCCATACTTGGCTGCATGGAGATTTAGCAGAACCTATCCCACCCAGTCAACGCCTTACCGATCGCAATACTCAGTGGTGGATGCTCTACGCCGAAGAAATTATTTCCATGCCCGATAAGTGGGAGTATCCTTGGTTTGCTGCCTGGGATTTGGCATTCCACTGCATTGCTCTAGCATTAATGGATGGAAACTTTGCCAAGCAACAATTACTGTGGTTGACTGGCGATCGCACCATGCACCCCAACGGTCAATTACCCGCTTACGAGTGGGCGTTTGGCGATGTCAATCCTCCGGTACAAGCATGGGCGGCGTGGCGCGTCTACAAAATTGAACAGAAACGAGTTGGAACGGGCGATCGCAAATTCTTGGAGCGGATGTTTCACCGCTTGATGCTCTACTTTACCTGGTGGGTAAACCGCAAAGACTTACAAGGGCAAAACTTGTTTCAAGGAGGATTTCTCGGACTGGATAACATTGGGCTATTTGACCGCAGCAAGTCATTACCAACGGGGGGTTATTTAGAACAGGCAGATGGCACGGCATGGATGGGGATGTTTTCATTAAATATGCTGGCGATCGCTCTGGAACTATCCCGTGAGGACGAAACATACAGCGATATGACGTTGAAGTTTTTTGAACACTTCCTCTACATTGCTAACGCCATTAATCATGTAGGGCATGAAGAAATTGTGCTTTGGGACGACGAAGACGGCTTTTACTACGATGCCTTGCACTTACCCAACGGAGAGGACGTGCGAATCAAAGTACGGTCAATGGTGGGACTAATACCGCTATTTGCAGTTGATACTATCGAGCCAGATTTGTTAGAAATTGTACCGGGATTAAAAGACAAAATTGAGTGGTTTCTCAACAACCGTCCCGAATTGGCACAAAACATTGCTTGTATGACCATTGAGGGAGAAGGCGATCGCCGCCTGCTTGCTATTACTAGCCCCGAAGCGCTACGCCGTATCCTGCGACCATTGTTGAATGAGGAGGAATTTCTCTCACCTTATGGTATCCGCTCGCTTTCCCGCTATCACCAAGAGCATCCCTTTATCTTCGACTGGGACGACACTCGCTATCAAGTAGACTATGAGCCTGCTGAATCTACTTCTAACCAATTTGGCGGTAATTCTAACTGGCGCGGCCCCATCTGGTTTCCAGTTAACTTTCTACTAATTGAATCCTTGCAAAAGTTCTATCACTACTTAGGCGATGACTTCACAGTGGAGTGTCCCACAGGTTCAGGAGTAATGCTCAATCTCTGGGAGGTGGCGGCTTATTTGGAGCAAAGAGCGATCGCTATTTTCTTACAGAATCGAGATGGGCAGCGTCCGGTTTACGGTGGTACTGCAAAATTTCAGCAAGACCCTCACTGGCGCGATTTGATTCTCTTTTACGAATACTTTCACGGCGACAACGGGGCTGGATTAGGCGCAAGTCATCAAACTGGATGGACAGCACTAATTGCCAAGTTGATTCAGCAGGTAAACGATAAACCGTGATTCCAGGCTTTTAATACTAATTCTTGAAACAGGGACTAGCGAAAGTTTAATAATTGCTACATAAAATTGGCGATCGCTACTCAACTTTTAGTAGTATACTCATGCCTAATCATTTAAGGGTGTAGGAGACATGGTAGACTCGTACAGCGATATTTACCCATTTTTTGATGAAGGCGATTACTTAACATTCAATCCCGATGTCGCTCAGGCCGTGAAAAATGGCCAATTCCAGTCGGGGCTAGAGCATTTCATTCTCTTGGGCCAATTTGAAAATCGCGTTGCCTCTTTTACGGGAACGACGGGTAACGATCTTATCCGAGGCTTTGGCAACACTCGATATTTTTACCCAACCTCCTACGAAATTGTCAGTACCGATCCCTATGATTCTCGAGTAATCGGTACTGGCGCGGGAGAAATTGACACGCTTATTGGTGCTTCAGGTACAGACAATTTCGCGATCGCCGCTTACACCGTTCTTCCTTCAACTCCCAATGCCGTCCAGCTCTATGTAGGCCAAGGAAACAACGACTACGCTCTGATTCAAAACTTTGAATTTGCTGAAGATACCCTTCAGCTAGCAGGAAGTCCGGCTGATTACTCCCAAGAAGTTACCAATGGAAATCTTTACATCTACAAGAAAAATCCTAAAGATTTGGTGGCGATAGTAGAAGGAATGACTTCGCCACTGACTGTAGTTGACAGACCCCTCTTTGGTGGCGCATTCAATAGAGGGACTTTTTTCCTCGGTGCTGTCAATTATTTCGACGAAACCGATTATTTGGTCGGCAATCCAGATGTCAAGCAGGCGGTAGACGATGGCCTGTTTAAATCTCCTTTCGATCATTATCTCCGCTACGGTCAATTGGAGGATCGTATTGTTACTCTCACGGGCACGACGGATAATGACGTTATCCGAAGTTTTGGCAACAGCAGTCGATATATTTTCCCAACCCCCTACCAAGTTGTCAGTTCCGATCCCTATGATTATCGAGTAATCGGGACTGGACTGGGAGAAATTGATACGCTCATTGGTGCTGAAGGTGTAGATAATTTCGCGCTCGGCATTTACATCGTTCCTTCAACTCCCAATGCCATACAGATGTATGTGGGTCAGGGAAACAGCGACTACGCTCTAATCCAGAACTTTCAGAGAGGAGTCGATACCATAGAAGTAGCAGGCTCGATCTCCAACTTCACCCAGGAAATTGTAGGCGGATCTCTCAATATCTATGCCAATTCTCCGAGCAAAGACTTAGTGGCGATCTTAGAAGGGGTGAGTGCACCGCTCGCTCAGGTTGAAAGCGCCGTTTTTAATGCCCATGAAGGGACTATCTACTTAGGATAAAATCCCCTGACTCGGCAAAAAAAGACTCCTCCATTTTGAAGAAGAAAAATTTGCCAAAAGGGTAGGTTGGCAAAGCCGACAGGAATCGCAATCATGGTGAGATCGGGGCGTTAGGCGCTATGCCTTAACGCCCCTACACGCATACATATATACACTGAGATGCTCCCAATTATTTAGGCTCGCTATATATAGTAATAATTACCCAATAGTTAAGGAAATTTATTCTTATGACTCATTCTTCATCATCAAGCGATCGCGAACATCCAACACCCCCGACGATTGACTATTGGCACGTCTGGACTGACGAAGATGGCATCAGCCACCAGTCCAGTTGCCAAATTCAAGACTTCACTCTCAAGAGCATTTCACCACCTGCCTCTCCTCAGTGGCTCGAACAGATGCAGCAAGGCGGTGCTACCGTCGTCTTTACGGTGCAACCTGTTGGCTGGATTGGCACTTGGCATGAAAATCCGAAACCCCAGTGGATTATTCCGCTATCGGGACGCTGGTTTGTGGAGACGATGGACGGGCAACGAGTAGAGATGGGTGTTGGTGAAATTTCGTTTGGAGAAGACCAGAATACGAAAGCCAACGCCCAGGGACAGAAGGGACACCTTTCTGGCACTGTCGGCGATGCGCCCGCAGTTTTGATGATTGTGCAACTTGAAGAAACGCCTACTATCGGGCAGGCTTGCCGTTTTCGATAAGCTCAAAATTTTTATGTTGAATCCCATTCAGGTACAACGGATTCGTGCTATTGGGCTAACTGTGAGTGATGCCGATCGCTCTCAGGATTTCTATACGCAAGCACTAGGGTTTGAACCCGTTTCAGACATCACGGTTGAAACAGAGGATTACAGCGACTTAGTAGGCGTGGCTGAGGCAACAATTCGCATTGTCACCTTGCAGCTTGGAGATGAAGTTATTGAGCTGATGCAGTATCTCAATATTGAGGGAAAACCTATTCCCAGGGATTCGGAAAGTAATGATTTGTGGTTTCAACATTTGGCGATCGCAGTTAGCGATATGGATCGGGCTTATGCTCATTTGCGATCGTTTCCAATTGAACCGATTTCAGTTGAACCGCAGACGATACCAGCCGAGAATAAAGCATCTGCTGGTGTACGAGCCTTCAAGTTCAAAGATTGCGATCGCCACCCTTTAGAGTTAATTTGGTTTCCTGCCGATAAAGGACAAGACAAGTGGCATCAGCAGAGCGATCGCTTGTTTCTCGGAATCGATCATAGTGCGATCGCAATTAGCAACACCGAGCAGAGTCTAAAATTTTACCGAGACTTGCTGGGAGTGAATGTATGAAAATCCTTAGTCATCAAAGCCAGAACTGCGGAATGTGGGATCAAACTCAAAATTCCTAATTTTCTGTATAACGGGCAAGCTTATGAGCGGAAAATTCGCCGATAGCGCGCTTCAATTACCGAGTAGATACCATAGGCAATTAAACCCAAAGGTACTAGAGCCAAAATCACTGGACTAAAAGGCTGTTGTGCCAGAATTGCCAACACATCGCCCAATTCCTTTGTTTGGCTGGCATCCGATAGCCTTGCTGCTTGAATTAAGAAAAAACCGATTATAACGAAAACAACTCCCCGGGCAGCAATTCCGAATCGACCCAACCGTGTCGCCCAAGTTTGCTCGGTTTGGCTCATTTCATCTAGCTTGAAATGGCGACGAAATTTAGCTTTATATGCTTCGTAGAAATAAGAAAAGCCTACACCAATAACAATTGCTCCCGCCAATCCTACCAGCCATTGTCCAAACGGTTGCGCTAAAATTTGGGCTGTCAAATCTTCCGTTGTATCGCTATTACCACCGCCAGAACCCATTATCAGTTTTACAGCCGTTAAAGCCAAACCTCCGTAAGCTAAAGCACTTAAGGCGTAGCCCATGCGTTGGGCAATTCGCTTGGCATCAATTTTGTCTCCTTGGTGTTCTGGGTCGAGAATTGTCTGAACGATACGCCAAAGGGCATAACCAATAATCCCAATCGTTACAAGAAATAGCAGAAATTTACCGAACGGTTGGTTAACAATTTCTGATAATGCACCGCTAGTATCGGTTGTCCTGCCGCCCATACTAAAGACTGCTTGTGCTGCTAGAAAACCGACAATAAAGTAAACTAAGCCTTTGGAAGCATATCCCAATCTTGCCAGTCGCTCAAACCAGGCATGAGAAGCTGCTTGTCGAATTGACTGTTTAATGTTGTCGGTGGATGAGTTGTGCGGTTTCATATTTTTTGACAATTTAGTTGTTAACGACTGCTGTCATAGGCAATGGTGCATTCCTTTCCAGTTAACTGAGTTCTTAAACAAAGGATTTACATTATCATTTACTAACTTAATAATTAGCTTGTTTAGAGATTTTTGTCATCTGTCTTGAGCAGGACTCTCATCGGTTGATTGATTGATAAACTTCACATTAATTGGGCTTGACAATTATAGCTTTATGAGTTATCTACTGGCTTCCCTGATTGAGCAGTCTGCCAGCGGTCTAGTATATCTCTGATTAAAACTTCTTTAACCCAAATTTGAATAACAATTAGAATTGGTAGCGCTAAAAATAATCCCAAAAAACCAAAGAAAAATCCGAATGCTGTCAAGATAGCTAAGGTGTAAGCCGGAAGCAGAGATACCTGCTTTTCCATAATGATAGGAGTGACCAAGTTGCCTTCAATTTGTTGAATTAGGAAATAAAGCAACAACACCGCGCCTGCTTTTGAAGGCGAATCTAATAAAGCCAGCAGCAGCGGTGGAATTACGCTTAAAATTGCGCCAATATAGGGAATTAAGGCTAATATGAATGCCAGAAGCCCGTTCACAAAAGGCAGTGGAACTTGCAAAACAAACAAACCAATAATGCTCGTAATACCAATAAAACTCATGCTTAATGCAACACCTGCCAACCAACCCATTAAACCCTCTTCGCATTTTGAGAAAATTTCATCGGCTCGCTGACGGTAAAAAGCGGGAAAAAGGCTGATAATTGCGTGGCGGTATGGCATCGGATTTACCAGAAGCATGATTGTCAAAACGGTAATTAATAAGGTATTAATAATCAAGCTTAGATAGTTGGAAAACCACTGATAAATATGCGAAGTTGTCCACCGAAAAAACGTTTGAATTTCTTGGGTTAAATCGTCAATACTGGGAAGGTTATCAACAATTTGTCCGGGTAATCTTGCTTGCAACCAATTGCTCCAAATTCGCAGTTGTTCTATTCCTAGCGGGACGAGTTGGGACAACTCTTGAAATTGATTGCTCAGGCGCGTTACGATGAGAGTTAGCAAGACAGCGCTCGCTGTGACTAAAATCGCAATTGCTAAGGCGATCGCCACTCCCCGCTTCGCACCCGACTGCTGCAATCTTCGCACTAAACGGTTGAGAGCGATCGCTAAAATTACGGCGGTAAAAAACAGTAAAACAATCGTTCTAATTTTCCACAAAATATAGAGCGAGGCTAGCAAAGCCAAAAAACCAATCCACTTTCCTAAACCCATAACAAAAGCCTCTCTATTCACCAACACTTAACTCTAGCAGGGAGATTTTTTTGGCTAAACTTTCTACAGCGAGAGTGAGCAATCGCATCAATTCCGAATCCTGATTGTATTCTGCAAGCGAGTTTTTTCCGTGTGAGTTACAATCTTTTTGAGACACTCAATACTGCCACTCTTACATTTTCACCCTACACCTATGTATGGGAAAGATTGTGCAAAATTAAAGCAATTAGCCAAATATCTTACTTAAGATATATTGCTTTTACATTCAAGTTTAAAATCAGCCAACTTAAGATAGATGCTGTAGGGCTAGTTTTTCTCTAGAGAGACTTTTTAGAAAAACCCAGAGCTCATTCTCAGGTTAGGCGCGTCGCTATTGTTTAGTTTGTATCCTGAGAACAACGAAGTTCATATATTGATTTGATTATAGATAGTTTGGGCGCTGCAATAGCTGCCCTAACTAGCTTATGGACGTTGCAAGAATGGATGCGCCCCAGTGTGACAGTTGGGAATCAAGCATCTATCGCCAATAGTCCGAGCGATCGCACTTAACTCAAAGCAATATCATCATTTTTTCTTCAATCATCTTTCATCGGATACATATTTTCTTATTGCCTCCGACAGATGGCAAGCTTTGGAGAGTTGAAGTTAAATAGAGAGAGAAACAACATTTTGAAAGAGAGAATGTAGAATACAGACAATCGACCTTGAGCAAAAGTAAATTTTTAATAATTTAAATTTTCTTTTCACATTACTGCAAAAGGTTGGTTGTTGCGATTTAGGAGGATTTTATGAAAATAAAATCATTTTCAACGGCAATTGGACTGGTTCTGTTGGGTTCAACCATTTATTTACCCGAAATTGCCCAAGCTAGTCCCAAACCCTCAATCCAAGTAGCTCAACGAAGAGTAGTCGGCTCGAATATCGATAGTTTTACCGCGTATCCAGTACAGCGATTAGATCCGGGAACTGAACTCTTTTTCGTGTTGCGAGGAACCCCGTATTCTAGAGCTACCTTGACTATCACAAATACAGTGCAAAATCTGCCCATGCGGGAGGTTCAACCGGGAGTTTACGAGGCAAGCTACGTGATTCGCCAGGGCGATCGAATTTCAGAAAATACAGTTGTGCGAGCAAATTTGCAACAAGGCGATCGCATCAGCAGCACCCGCTTGCAACAACCTCTAGTAGCTGGTTATAGCGATGGCCGCTTTCAATCTTTGTCTATTAACCGCTTCAGTGCTCGACCCGTACAGCAGTTAGATCCGGGAACCACGCTCAATTTCACATTGCTCGGCACTCCCAATGCTACAGCTAATTTCTCCATTGAAGGAGTTGCTTATAACATCCCCATGCGCGAAGAATCCAACGGCCTTTACACGGGGGAATATACCATCCGCAGGCAGGATTATTTCCCCCCTGCCGGTGCGGCGGTTACTGCTAGTTTGCAGTCGGGAAATCAAGTTATTCGTTCCCGTTTAGATCGAGAACTAATTACTGGCGATGATGGCAGTTTCAACACTGCCGAAATCCCGCTAGAAATTATCACTCCCGAAGAAAATGCTCGCGTCAGCGGGACGGTTGAAGTGGAAGGACGCAGCGCCCCAAATGCGACAGTTAATGTCAACGTTCAGGCTACCTCTTCTGTGGCAGGTTTGTTTGGATTTGAACGAAATATCCTCGAACGCACAATTCGTGCGGATGAACAAGGTAAATTCAGCTTTGCTTTTAACCCGACCATTGCTCTACCAGGAACCCGATACGAGGTGAATGTCACTTCTAGTAGAGGCGATCGCACCAGCGAAGAAACTTTGGTACTGTTTCAAAATTGAGCGGTGACTCGCGACTATTTGCCCTCCCCAAATCTGGCAAACCCTGACTAAATTTGAAAGATTCTATCAGGAGATAGCTATGTATCAACTAAATCGCTGGAAAAAAACGCCAGGGATATTACAAATCATCTCTGGAAGTTTATTAATCGCGCTGCCAACCGTTCCTCTTGTGGCATCAGCAGCTCCCGCTCCTACACTCAACTCCTGTTCTAGGATTTACTATGAAGAACCTTATAACAGTAATGTTCGGGTTTCTCAAGGATGTCTGCCTAATGCTGCAAGTCAAAGATTGAATCAGCAAGAGTTGGGTCAAAATATGGTTCCTCCCGCGAGGGGAACGAATGTTACGCAACCACCTTTGCCAGAAACAAGACAGACTCCCATTGCCACTGTCACACCAATGGCAGGTGAGGTGAGCGTGAAATTAATAAACAGCACAAATGCCCTGATTTCCTATCAGGCGATCGGGCATACTGAATCCCGAATGCTAGCGCGCGGAGCAGAAATTGTTCTGCAAAATCTACCAACACCTGTGACTGTCACAATGGTGCGCGTAGATGGAGGGTTAGTGAAAGTTATACCCATGTCTAGTTCTGAAAAAGGGATGCTCGTAGTTTCAATAGATGAAACGAGTAACTTTGATGGCAATCAAGGAGTTTTAAGAATTCAACCTGACGGTCAAGTGTTCTTGAATTAGGTTATAAAAAGACCCGGTTTTGAACGCAAATTCTGTAGCTTCACCAACAAAATAAACAGAAAAAATCAAGGAGGTTTTTCAATGCTTAATAATCGTTTGAACAATTCCACTCCAAAGATCTCGAATGCTAAGGGAGGAGCGATCGCACTCGCACTAGCAGCTATCCTGCTTCCGGCTTGTACCCCACAGCAGCAAGCAACGGCACCTGTACCTGCACCACCCGGTTCGGCTCCCACGACAACCGAGAATGTGGTTGATAAAACAGCACAACTGCTTGGCAAAACTGTGACCATCAGAAGCGAACCAGTCAAAAAATTGGGGCCATCGACCTTTACAGTTAGCGATGGGGAGTTTTTTGGCGGCGAATCGATTTTGGTTGTCAATGCCACCGGCAAGCCTTTTGTGCTGCCGGCTGAATCAGGTCAAGAAGTTCAAGTAACGGGAACAGTTCGCAATTTTGTCCTTGCAGATATTGAGCGCGAGTACAACTTAGGCTTACAGCCAAACTTGTACACCGAGTACGAAAGTAAACCTGCGATCGTTGCACAATCGATGGCGCTAGCCCCCACACCGGGGGAACTCACCTCAGACCCCCAAAAATACTACGGTAAGACACTGGCGGTGAGCGGTGAAGTCGAAACCCTCAGAAGTCCCAACTCGTTCACCTTGGATGAAGACAAATTAATTGGCGGACAAGACTTGTTAGTGATACACACAGTTCCACAACCAAGCGTGCGAGAAGGTGAGAAGGTTGCCGTAACCGGCGTGCTGCGTTCGTTTGTCCTCGCTGAACTTGAGCGGGACTACGATCTGCAATGGGATTTGACCTTGAAGCAGAAGCTAGAAGCCGAGTATACCAACAAACCTGTGCTAGTTGCTACAGGAGTATATCCCTCAGCCATTCCTCAGTAATACCTCTTTTGTCACTTTGGGCAGTTTTCCTTTATTTTACTCTGCCCAAAGTGACAAATAAAGATGAGATGATTTATTACTTTTGAAAGAAGGAGAAAAATTAATACCTAAGTTAATGTAGGAGAAAATAATAAAAGTTAGGCTAAGCAATCATGACAGAAACTAACGGAAGCCAACACAAACGAGTTGCTATCCTGATTGAAAACGGAGTTGAAGATTCAGAGTTTCAAGTACCTTATAATGGGCTAAAACAAGCAGGTTTTGAGGTAGTTGTCCTTGGTTCGCGCATGAATGAAAAGTATGCAGGCAAACAAGGCAAAGTTGCCATGCAAGCTGATGGAACTACTACTGAAACGCGGGCAGAAGATTTTGACGCAGTAATTATTCCTGGTGGTATGGCTCCCGATATAATGCGGACAAATCCCAACACAGTGCGCTTTGTAACTGAGGCAATGGAGCAAGGAAAATTAGTTGCTGCTGTTTGTCACGGGCCGCAAGTTTTGATTGAAGGTGATTTGCTAAAAGGTAAAAAAGCAACTGGTTTTCATGCCATCCGCAAGGATATGATCAATGCGGGAGCTGAGTATATCAATGAAGCTTTGGTAATTGACGGCAATCTTATTACTTCTCGGCAACCGGGGGATTTGGCGATATTTACTACTGCAATTCTTGCTCGTCTTGGTTACGGCGGCAAAGAGGCTGCTTTACCGGATGAAAATGATGTGAATGCAGAATGGTGGAAGCTGGCAACGGCTTGGGGTGGTTCCACAAAAGGCGATATTGTTAAAGGTTTGAACACGGCTTTAACAGGTGAGCGTTATTCGTGCCAAGCTTTTGAGCATTATGGGGAAAAAACTTCCGATGTTGAATTGCGTTCGCTATTGCACGACATGGTTCACAATAAACAGCATCACATCCAACTCCTAGAAGCACGTCTGAATGCTTTGGGTGAAAAACCATCAATCTCTGCACAGGCTGCGGATAAATTTGCTTCCTTAAAAGCTTCGCTTCAAGGAACTGATGAAATGTTTCTTTTGCGGAGTACCTTGGGCGATTTGCAAACAGGAATTGTTGATATCAATAACCTGCGGGCGAAGTTCACAGATCCAGTATCAACCGACATTTTTACTCAGATTGAATTGGATCTCTCGAAGTATGAACAGTGTCTAGCAGAACTTTACCGATCGCGCATGGGAACGCAAGAAGTTAAACCCGCAAAACCATCTACTAGCCCTGCGGTGAAGATGTCTTAATTCTGGCTTTGCCAAACTGATAAGCTGTTACCCATTTAGGTAGGTAGTTGCGCTTCAACGCTTTTAAGAGGCTTCTTAAGAGCGCTGAAGCGCAACTACCTACCTTTGATTATGGGGTATTATTTTGGGAAAGTTGCCAACATTCCTGCGCGATCGCCCAGTCTTCCTGTGTATGAATTACCAAAACCCGCACTGCTGAATCATCCGTTGCGATATCTTCATCCATAGGCGTAGGCGAAGCCAGCCGCAGGCATCGCGCATTCTTATCCACATCCAATTTTAAACCCAGAAACCCCAAATTTTCGCAAGCAGCAGCCCTGACAACGGCTGAATGTTCGCCCACCCCCGCAGTAAAAATTAGAGCGTCTAAGCCGCCTAAACTCGCTACCATAGCGCCAATATAAGAGCGTAAGCGATGGATGTAAATATCTAAAGCAAGTTGAGCGCGATCGCTACCCTTGGCGATCGCATCCATAATCATCCTTAAATCTCCCGATACCCCAGAAATTCCTAATAAACCCGAACCCCGATTCAAAATCCGATCTAATTTTTCCCCCGTACATTCAGACTGTCGCAACAGGTGAATCAAAATACCAGGATCGACAGATCCAGAGCGACTACCCATCATTAAACCATCTAAAGGTGTAAAACCCATTGTGGTGTCAATACTTCTACCTTCGCGAATTGCAGCGAGAGAACAACCATTTCCCAAATGACAGTTAATCAGCCGTAATTCCTGCAAATCTTTACCTAGAATTTGAGCCGCACGTTGAGCACAAAATTGGTGACTAATACCGTGAAAACCATAGCGCCTAATTCCTTGTTCTAGCCACTCGTAAGGGCCGGGATAAACATACGCAGCCGGAGGTAATTGTGCATGAAAAGCAGTATCAAAAACTGCTACTTGCGGCACATTTCCTAAGCTTTTTTCAATGGCTTCGATCCCTTCCAAATTGGCAGGATTGTGAACGGGAGCGAACACAGCTAAACGTGCGATCGCCTCTTTTACTTCCGGGGTAATAAACGTGCTTTGCTGATATTCTTGTCCGCCATGTACCACCCGATGGCCAACAATATCAATCTCACTGGGATGTTCAATAACTTGAGTTTCACCACTCCAAAGTGTCTTCAACATCTCAAAGATAGTATTCGTGCGAAAATCGGCTTCAAACTCCTCTTCAACCTTTTTGCCTTGAGCATTTTTTACTTTCAATTCTGCTGTACCTTCGTGGTGAGTCCAGTCAATTGCAGCTTCCCATATCGGCTCTAAAGGTTCGTTAGGAATTGTGTCTTTGACTTCGTAAAGGCAACTTTTTTGACTGCTAGATCCGGCATTTAATACTAATATTTTCATAATTGCTAATTGCTAATGGCTAATTGCTAATGGCTAATTGCTAATGGCTAATTGCTAATTGCTAATGACTAATTGCTAATTGCTAATGGCTAATTGCTAATTGTTAATTGTTAATTGTTAATTTGTAAGGTGGGCGCTCGCCGCAAAAAGTCTGTAATTCATAGCTAGAGATGGTTGATGCGAGCGCCCACCCTACTTTTAATTGCTAACAACTAACCACTAACAACTAACAACTAACAAATAACAAATAACAACTAACTCCCTGGTAAAGAACGCAGACTCTCATCCATATAAGAGCGATCGCCTAACACCTCCAACAGCGGGCCGTGAATGTCAAACTTCACCATGCTAACAGAACCAGCTAAGGCATTAATGCGATCGCGATAACGGCCTAAATCAATTCCTAACAAACTACAAAGTATAATTCTAATAGTTGCCTTGTGGGAAACAACTAACACATTGCCCTCCCGATGTTTTGCTTCAATTTCTGCGATAACTAGAGATGCTCTACTGGCAATTTGCACAGCAGTTTCACCCCCATTCGGTGCATTCCACGCGGGTTCAGTCATCCAACTAATATAATCATCAAGATAGTTTTCTTTGACAAATTCTAGGGTTTTTCCTTCCCATTCACCATAGCGGATTTCTTTGAGTCCATCCCGCAATTGCATCTCAATTCCTACTGCATCGCACAATGGTTTTGCTGTTGCAATTGTTCGTTTCATCGGACTTACATAAACTGCTGTCCAAGGTAAAGAAGAGTACGCAGCGCCAAAAGCTTCCGCCATCTTAGTACCTTCAGGAGTTAAATCAGGATCGAGATCCCCGCAATAACCACCTGTGCGACTGTAAATTGTTTCTCCGTGGCGTAAAAAATACAGTTTTAAACTCATAAATTCCTCCTAAAATAATTATCTTGGCGCTTAAAACCGCGTCTACACAAACTTTCATCCGGCTGCGCGGAGTGTAAAATTAATTCTAACTAACCCGCGTAGGCGGGTTTTGCCTGTGTAGCTGCGGTTTCAACCGCCGGGTCAAAGTCATTTAGGTCAAAATTACCATGCCATAATTTAGGTAATTACTGTTGGTTGTTCCCGTCCTGTGAGAGTACGAATTTTGGCAATTTCATCAGCAATTGCAATCAAACTTCCTAATGCTTCTTGCGTATCAATATCATGTTTTGCTGAATTTGGCTCGTAACTTTCGAGATAAATCCTTAAGGTTGCGCCTTGGGTTCCCGTACCAGAAAGACGGAAAATAATGCGCGAACCATCGGTAAATCCGATCCGAATTCCTTGCTTTTCGCTAATACTACCATCAATCGGATCGGTATAGCTAAAATCATCAGCATATTCTACCTGATATTGACCGAATTGCTTACCTTTCAAGCTAGAAAATGCAGCGCGAACATTAGCAATCAAAGTATTAGCTTTGTCGCTATCTACTCCTTCATAGTCATGGCGAGAGTAGTAATTACGACCGTAAGTTTTCCAGTGTTCCCGCACGATTTGCTCGACTGATTTCTTCTGGACTGCGATAATATTCAACCAGAATAATACCGCCCACAGCCCATCTTTTTCGCGGACGTGATTGGAACCTGTACCAAAACTTTCTTCGCCGCACAAAGTGGCTTTATCAGCATCTAAAAGATTGCCAAAGAATTTCCAACCTGTAGGAGTTTCGTAGCAGTCAATTCCGAGTTTAGCAGCAACGCGATCGGCTGCTGCTGAAGTAGGCATAGATCGCGCAATTCCTGTTAAACCAGCACTGTAACCGGGAACTAATTTAGCATTAGCAGCTAGAATAGCTAAACTATCACTGGGAGTTACAAAAAATTTGCGTCCCAGAATCATGTTGCGATCGCCATCGCCATCGGAAGCTGCACCGAAATCTGGCGCGTTTTCCCCATACAAAATCTCAACGAGTTCGTGAGCATAAACTAAGTTAGGATCGGGATGTCCGCCGCCAAAATCTTCTAGGGGTATGCCATTAATGACAGTACCCGCAGGTGCTCCCAAATGTTCCTCTAAAATTGTCTTGGCATAAGGGCCAGTTACGGCGTGCATTGAGTCAACACAAAGGCGAAAATTACCCGCAGTAATTAACTGACGGATGCTATCAAAATCAAATAGAGACTGCATTAATTCAGCGTAGTCGGCGACTGAATCAATGACTTCAACTGTCATCTCCCCTAGTTTAAATGTCCCTAATTTGTCTAAATCGACATCCTTGGCTTCGAGGATTTTGTAATCGGCGATCGCTTTAGTCCGATTATAAATTTCATCAGTAACTTTTTCTGGTGCTGGCCCACCATTGCTAATGTTGTATTTAATGCCAAAATCTCCATCTGGCCCGCCGGGATTGTGACTGGCAGATAGTACAATTCCTCCAAAGGCGTGATATTTCCGAATGATGCAGGAAACAGCAGGAGTTGATAAAATGCCTGCGCTACCTACTAATACTTTGCCAAAGCCATTGGCGGCGGCCATTTTTAAAATTGTCTGAATGGCAGTACGGTTATAATAGCGTCCGTCGCCGCCGACAACTAATGTTTGTCCTTGATAGTTTTCTAAGCTGTCAAAGATAGATTGAACGAAGTTTTCGAGGTAGTGGCGTTGTTGAAATACTGTAACTTGTTTCCGTAGTCCTGATGTGCCGGGTTTTTGGTCTGAAAATGGCTGTGTTAATACTGTGTGTACGTTCATGGGCAAATATTAAGAAAGACAGGTTTTGAGTTTTGAACTAAGCCCGGCGAATAGAATTCGCGGCTACACAGGCAAAGTCCGCCTACGCGGACTGTAGAATTTTAACCCGCGCAGGCGGGTTTTGTTTGTGTAGATGTGGTTTTAACTGCCTACGCGGACTGTAGAAATTTAACCCGCGCAGGCGGGTTTTGTTTGTGTAGATGGGGTTTTAACCGCCGACTCTACGATCGCGATCGCGCCGCGCCTTCCTCTAACTGTGACTCGCTAAAATCAGCGCCCCCAGACTCTCCAGTTGTCGCCTTTGGTGAACCAGGATCGCTATAATATCCCCATTTCCAGTCGCGCACTTCTGGCAGATCATCGCCATACTCAGCAATGTAAGTGACGTGCTCCACTAATTTGTCGTGCAACATCTGCTTAATGTGACCTCCGATGTAATGCAATTGAGGCAAACGATCGATGACATCTATTACCAAATGAAAACGATCTAAATCGTTCCGCACTACCATATCAAAGGGCGTACTCGTGGTTCCTTCTTCCTTATAACCCCGCGCGTGGATGTTATTATGATTTGTCCGGCGGTAAGTCAGGCGGTGAATTAGCCAGGGATAGCCGTGATAAGCAAAGATGATCGGTTTATCTACTGTAAAAATCGAGTCGAAGTCTTTATCATTCAAACCGTGCGGGTGTTCGCTTTCCGGTTGCAATTTCATCAAGTCTACGACGTTAACGACGCGCACTTTTAATTCAGGTAAATGTAGCCGAATTAAGTCAACTGCTGCTAGGGTTTCTAAGGTAGGAACGTCGCCGGCGCAAGCCATGACGACATCGGGTTCGCTATTTTGATCGTTGCTTGCCCATTCCCAAATACTGATCCCTGCCGTACAATGTTTGACCGCCGCATCCATATCTAAATATTGCAAGGCGGGTTGTTTACCAGCAACAACAACGTTGACGTATTGGCGACTCCGCAAACAGTGATCGGTGACGGATAGCAATGTATTGGCATCGGGTGGTAAATAAACCCGAATTACGGCTGCTTTTTTGTTAACTACGTGGTCGATAAAACCGGGATCTTGGTGGGAAAAACCGTTATGATCTTGTCGCCAAACGTGGGATGTTAGCAGGTAATTAAGAGAGGAAATTTGTCGCCGCCAAGGTATATAGCGCGTGGTGTTTAACCATTTGGCGTGTTGGTTGAACATGGAGTCGATGACGTGGATGAAGGCTTCGTAACAGGAGAAGAAACCGTGACGGCCTGTAAGTAGGTAGCCTTCTAACCATCCTTGGCAAGTGTGCTCGCTGAGGATTTCCATGACTCGGCCATCGGGGGAAAGGTGATCGTCGTAGGAGAATGTATCATCCATCCAGGTGCGATCGGTGGCTTCAAATACGTCGTTCCAGCGGTTCGAGGCGGTTTCGTCTGGCCCGACGATGCGGAAGTTGCGGCTTTCCTGGTTGAATTTCATTACGTCCCGCAGGAATTTGCCCATAACGCGGGTGGCTTCTTCGTAGGTAGTGCCTGGTTTTGTGACTTCTACGGCATAATTTTCAAATTTTGGCATTTTGAGGTCGCGGAGCAAAATGCCGCCGTTGGCGTGGGGATTATCGCCCATGCGTCGCGTTCCTAATGGTGCGAGTTCGGCGAGTTCGGCGAGGAATGTGCCTGCTTCGTCGAAGAGTTCTTCGGGTTTGTAGCTTTTCATCCAGTCTTCGAGGAGTTGGACGTGCCCCGGTTTGCTGCCCATTTCCGACAGGGGGACTTGGTGCGATCGCCAGAAATCTTCGGTTTTTTTGCCGTCTACTTCTTTGGGCCCCGTCCAACCTTTGGGCGATCGCAGAATAATCATCGGCCACCGAGGGCGTTTGCTGAAGCCTTTAGTCCGGGCCTCTTGTTGAATGGCTTTAATTTCTGCGATCGCGCTATCCATCGTCGCCGCCATCAACTGGTGCATCATTTCTGGGTCTGAACCTTCCACGAAGTAAGGCTTATAGCCATAACCCACAAACAAACTTTCTAATTCTTCATGGCTAATCCGTGCTAACACCGTCGGGTTAGCAATTTTATAACCATTGAGGTGTAGAATTGGTAATACTGCGCCGTCATGAATCGGGTTCAGAAACTTATTAGAATGCCAAGCAGTGGCTAAGGGGCCCGTTTCGGCTTCCCCGTCCCCAACAACGCAAGCCACAATTAAGTCAGGGTTATCAAAAGCCGCCCCGTAAGCGTGGGAAACAGCATAACCGAGTTCGCCACCTTCGTGGATCGAACCGGGAGTTTCTGGCGCGACGTGGCTAGGAATTCCGCGTGGGAAGGAGAACTGTTTAAACAGACGCTTCATCCCTTCAGCATCTTGGGAAACGTTGGGGTAATATTCGCTATAAGTGCCTTCTAAGTAAGTGTTGGCAACTAAGCCAGGGCCACCATGACCGGGGCCGGCAATGTATATTACATTCAGGTCTTGAGCTTTAATTAGGCGGTTGAGATGGGCGTAAATGAAGTTCAAGCCGGGAGTAGTACCCCAGTGTCCTAACAGCCTCGGTTTGACGTGCTCTAGCTTCAGGGGTTCTTTGAGAAGGGGGTTGTCTAGCAAATAAATTTGTCCTACAGACAAATAGTTTGCGGCCCGCCAGTAAGCGTGGATTTTATCCAGTTCTGATGGGGAAAGGGGTTTCTTTTGTTGTACCGGAGTTGTTGCTACCATACTGATTTAGGCGATCGTGATATTTTAGTCAATGCTTTACTTTCATTCCCCAGGCTAAAAGCACTGGGTTTCCGAAAAAGTGTGTGAAGTTTGTCTGGAAAAATAATCCCTCGCGCGACGGAGCTTTTGTGGTGTTAACTTGCTACTCCTTAGATTTTCGAGCTAAACTTCATGTTGAGTATCGGAACTTGATTGCATAGTACCTCATTTTATAGGGGAGGAATATTAAATTAAGATTAATGTCTTGCTAATAGCTTTTTGGGGAAGGCTGTTAAAACCCACTAAAGCTAAGTATTCTCAGTAAATTTGCTTGTGATTGGCAGGAGGGCCACACCACAATCAAAATTAATTTTGTCAAACAGACATCCTAATCTTTGCTTCCAAAACTTATACTGCCTTCTGTCTTCTAGCTTCTGCCTTCTGCCTTCTGCCATCAAACCGATCCAATAGGGAGCAATCATATTTGTTAGCAAAAAAAAGTATCCTAGCTAACACAGGTCGTTAAAACTTTTAGTGTAATCTAAGCAACATATATTACGTAAAACTGACTGGTCGGGAAAAGGCAGATTTGACCCCCACCGCCTCAACGAACAGCATCAGAGTAAAAAGTATACCTGTTGCGATGATTGTTGGCATCATCCTACTCCGAGCCATCCATGACCCAGCCAGATATCAACCTTACTAACTCAAAAAAAAAACATTTAATCCCACTCCGCCTCATCTTAGTCGGGCCATTTCTCATACAAATTTTTGCCGCAGTGGGATTAACAGGATGGCTATCATTCCGCAACGGTCAACAAGCCGTTAATGACTTAGCTGCACAATTGTACGAAGAAATCACAGCCCGCATTTACCAACACCTCAATACTTATCTAGAAACCCCTCATTTGATCAATCAACTCACTGCTGATGCTATCAGTCTGGGTAAATTAAATCCCCAAGACTTCACTAGCATGGAGCGCTATTTTTGGCAAAATATTCAGCGTTTTCCCACCGTTAATTATATTTACTTCGGTAACTTGCAGGGAGAATTTATCGGCAGCGAACGTCGGTTAGACGGAACCTTGAATATTGGGATCGTAAAAAAATCTAGTAACGGCGATCTTAACTTTAATAATTATGCAGTAAATAGTCAAGGAGAGCGCACAAATATATTGTCAACTCAACTAAAATACCCGATCCAAAACGAAGTTTATTATCAGTTGGGTGTGTCCGCAAAGCAAGCAATTTGGACTCCACTATATTTATGGATTGCACCCCGCCCCGAAGTCAGCACAGATGCCCTGCTTCCTATTTATAATCAATCAGGAAAATCAATAGGATATCTGGGAGTATCCCTAATAGTTTCAGAGATTAGTAAATTTCTTCAGAGTTTGAAAATTAGTAAATCAGGCATAGCTTTCATCTTAGAAACATCAGGAGAAATAGTTGCCTCCTCAACCAACGAAAAGAGTTTTATTAAAAGTAGAGATAGTTGCTCTATTAAAAGACTTAAAGCAGCAGAAAGCAGCGAGTATTTAATTCGCGCTACAATGCAGCACTTATTAATAGAAAAAAGGAGCAACCTTACCCAAATTAAGACACCCACCCAACTCGAAATTTTTAAAATTAACGGCAAGAGACATTTTGTACAAGTAACACCGCTCTCAGACAAGCGGGGTCTAAACTTCCTAATTGTCGTCGTTGTTCCCGAAGCAGACTTTATGGAGCGGATTAATGCTAATACTAAAACCAGCATTTTACTATGTCTTTTAGCATTAGGAAGCGCGGCATTACTAGGAGTTTTAACCTCGCGCTGGATTACAGGGATAATCTTAGAGTTATCCCATGCTAGCCAGAAAATAGCTAGCGGAGAATTAAACCAAAAAATTGAAATTAAAAAAATTGCTGAACTCGATACTCTAGCCAGCTCTTTTAACCAAATGGCCCAGCAATTACAAGCATCTTTTACTGCCTTAGAAACAGCCAAGAGCGAGTTAGAAGCCAGAGTTGAGGAGCGAACAAGCGAACTAAAAGATGCCAAAATAGCTGCCGACACCGCCAATCGCGCCAAAACCGAATTTATCGCAAACATGAGCCACGAACTCCGCACACCTCTCAACGGTATTTTAGGTTACGCTCAAATTTTACAACCCTTAAAAACCACAGATGAAAAAGTTAAAGACGGTCTCCGTATCATTTACCAGTGTGGCTCACACTTACTTACTTTGATTAACGATATTTTAGATATTTCCAAAATAGAAGCTCAGAAAATGGAACTTCATCCTACAGATTTTCATTTTCCTTCTTTCTTAAGTGGTGTAGTAGAAATATGTCGCCTTAAAGCAGAACAAAAGGGTATTGTACTTGCTTACCAACCTCAGAATTCCCTTCCAGATAGTATTCGATCTGACGAGAAGCGTCTACGGCAACTACTAATTAACTTACTCAGTAATGCCATCAAATTTACTGACGAAGGTAGGGTCGATTTTAAAGTAGAAGTTATAGGAACTCAGGAATGCCCTCAAGCGGAACTTAGGGAAAAATCATCAATTACCAATCATCAACTACCAATTACCAAAATTCGCTTTCAAATTGAAGACACAGGCATTGGTATTAACTCTGAGCAATTAGAAAAAATATTTTTACCCTTCGAGCAAGTGAGTGAAGCCTCTCGCAATCATCAAGGCAGCGGATTAGGGCTAGCAATCAGCCAGAAAATAGTCGAATTGATGGGCAGTACAATCAAAGTCAAAAGTCAGCCAGGAGTTGGGAGCACTTTTTTGGTAGAATTAGATCTAATTCAATTGCCCGAATCTGTTCCACCATCCGTAGAGCCCAACCACAAAAATATCACAGGTATTTACAGGAAAAAGCCCAAAATTTTAATAGTAGACGACAAGTGGGAAAATCGCTCGGTACTAGCTAACTTGCTCTCTCCCATCGGTTTTGAAATTATAGAGGCAGTCAATGGTCAAGAAGGTTTAACAAAAGCCCAGTGTCAACCGGATTTAATTATCACTGACTTAGTAATGCCCGTCCTAGACGGTTTTGAAATGATCCGGCGCATTCGCCTGATCGAGGAGCTAAAAAATGTAGTCATAATAGTTACATCTGCTAGCGTATTTGAAGCCGATAAGTACCAAAGTTTACAAGCAGGATGTAACGATTTTATGCCTAAGCCAGTAGAAGCAAAAATATTGCTAGAGAAGTTACAGCAGCATTTGCAAATAGAATGGACTTATGAAGAAGACACAGTAGCCGTTAACCTTTCCTCTTCTAATTCTCTGATCGCTCCCCCGCAGCCAGAGATTGACACCTTATACGATCTAGCAATGAAAGGCCACCTTCAAGGAATTATGAAGCAGGCAGCAAACATAGAACAGATAGATGAAAAATTTGCACCTTTTGCTAACAAGTTACGCCAATTATC
The DNA here is from genome assembly GCF_000332155.1 of Kamptonema formosum PCC 6407. Classification (GTDB taxonomy): domain Bacteria; phylum Cyanobacteriota; class Cyanobacteriia; order Cyanobacteriales; family Microcoleaceae; genus Kamptonema; species Kamptonema formosum. The sequence goes on from NZ_KB235904.1 coordinate 2,439,863, forward strand.
TAAAGGTTTTCAGGAAAAAGCCATGAAAGAATTTATTAGCCAATATAGGGGAGAAAAACCGTGAACAGTGAATATAATAAAAAAAGTATAGTTTTAGTGGTAGACGATCACGCCAGTAATTTAGCGGTACTCTCTGACTATTTAGAGCAGGTTGGATTTGAAGTCTGGGTAGCTTCAGACGGGGAAAGTGCTTTACAAGCAGTTCAATATGAGGCCCCAGATATCATCTTATTAGATATAATGATGCCATGTCTCGATGGATTTGAAACTTGTCGTAGGTTGAAAGCCAATCCTAGAACTAAGGACATCCCTCTAATTTTTATGAGCGCCCTTTCTGAGACAGTCGATAAAGTTAAAGGTTTGTCTTTAGGTGCTGTTGATTATATTACTAAACCCTTTCAACATGAAGAAGTATTAGTTAGGCTGAGACTGCACTTAAAAATGAGCATTTTGAACAAGAGAATGGAAGAAAAGAATTCGCTATTGAGCGAATTAACTTCTCAGTTAGAACATCGAGTCGAGGCCCGAACTGCTGAACTAAAAAGTGCTATGCACGAACTGCAAAACGCTTACTTAGAATTGTTAGCAAAGGAAGATAAGTTACGCTACGATGCTTTTCATGACTCCTTAACTGGTTTGCCTAACCGAACTTGGTTTATAAATCAGCTAAATCGGGTAATTGAGTTAGCAAATCTGGATTCTGATTATTTATATGCAGTGCTGTTTATCGACCTAGATCGGTTTAAAGTTGTTAATGACAGCTTAGGACACTTAGTCGGAGATGAATTGCTAAAAATCGCTGCTAAAAGGCTGCAAGATTGCGTGCCGGAAACAGATATAGTTGCTCGTTTAGGAGGGGATGAATTTATTATCTTACTGGAAGCAATTGGAGATATGAACGAAGCTATAAGCACAGCAGATCGAATTCTTGAACAACTGAGATTGCCATTCATTTTTGATAAATATGAAATATTTACAGGTGCTAGTATTGGTATTACCTTTAGTACAATGGGTTACGATCGCGCTGTGGACGCGATTAGAGATGCTGATGTAGCGATGTACCAGGCTAAAATTAAAGGTAAAGGCTGTTATGAAGTATTAACAAAAGCCATCCAGACTCAGGCAGCAAACCGCTTACAGCTTGAAAATGAGCTCAGGAAGGCAATAGAATTAGAAGAATTTTGCCTTTATTACCAACCCATTGTATCGCTGTCTACAGGTCATCTTTTAGGCTTTGAAGCATTGGTACGTTGGCAGCGCGCTTTTGGCGAATTAGTTTCGCCGGCAAAATTTATTCCCCTGGCTGAAGAAATTGGAGCAATCAATTCTTTGGGTTGGTGGATTTTTCAGGAAGCTTGTCGCCAACTCCGCTTGTGGCAACAGCAATTTCCTCAAGCTCTTGGTTTAACACTAAATGTCAATGTTTCGCCAGTTCAGCTAAAGCAAGCTAATCTAGTAGAGAGGATGCAGAAAATAGTCGAAGCTACTGGCGTTTCAAGTTCCTGCTTGAAATTAGAAATTACTGAAAGCTGCTTTTTAGAAGCATCTACCTGCGAAGCAACGATGCTGAAGCAGTTAAAAAGCCAAGGTATTAAGTTGTGTATTGATGACTTTGGAACTGGCTATTCTTCTTTAAGTCGTCTGCATGAGTTTCCCATTGATACCTTAAAGATTGACCGCTCTTTTGTCAACCGTATCAGCGCGGGGAAAAGTGATGGAATTGTGGAAACAATTGTTACCCTTGCTCACAGTTTTGGTATGGATGTAGTCGCAGAAGGAATAGAAACTTTAGAACAATTGGAAAAACTCTGTTCTCTTGGGTGCGAGTTGGGGCAAGGCTATCTATTTTCTAAGCCTGTAGACAGTCAAACTGCAACACAACTTCTGCTAAATAATGCTAAACTTTTACCTTCAATGTTGCGACCATTCTTAACTGCTTAATGCTATTTTTTACTGACTCCGCTTTTATGAGTGGAAAATCTAATGTGTGTGATTAGTTAATACAGGAGTGACAAGAAATGAGCGTAGATATGGAAAAAAAAGATATTGTCTTAATCGTCGATGACAACTCAAATAACTTAGGGGTACTTTATGATTTATTGGATAATGCGTCCTTTGAGGTTTGGGTAGCACAAGATGGAGAAAGCGCTATAGAAAAAGTGGGTTATGCTCTTCCAGATTTGATTTTACTGGATATAATGATGCCGGGAATAGATGGCTTTGAAACTTGCAATCGCCTGAAAGCAAATCCATTGACTGCTGACATACCCGTGATTTTTATGAGCGCGATGTCTGAGTCAATTGATAAGGTGAAAGGCCTGTCTTTAGGAGCGGTGGATTACATTACTAAGCCGTTTCAACAAGAAGAAGTTTTAGCGCGGGTTAAACTTCACCTAAAATTATACTACTTAACTAAGAAGATTGAAAAGCAAAATCAGGAATTAGAGCAGCGGGTACAAGAGCGAACTGCTGAATTAAGCCGGACTTTACACGAGTTAAAACAGGCTCAAATTCAATTAGTGCAGACTGAAAAAATGTCCAGCTTGGGTCAGTTGGTGGCTGGTGTTGCTCATGAAATTAACAATCCAGTTAGTTTTATTTTCGGTAATCTCAACCACGCTTCTGAATATATCAAAGGCTTGATTGACCATTTACAAGTTTATCAGCAATATTATCCCCATCCAGTGCCGGAAGTTTCCGCTCATGCTGAGGAGATTGAGCTAGATTACTTAATTGAAGACTTGCCAAATATGATTAATTCCATGAAAGTAGGAGCAGAGAGAATTAGTAATATTAGTACATCTCTGCGAAATTTCTCGCGCACAGATACGTCAAATAAGGTAGCAGTAAATATTCACGAAGGGCTAGATAGTACCTTGCTAATTTTACGTTACAGGCTTAAAGCTTGCGGACATCGCCCCGCTATTGAGGTAATTAAAGAATACGGGGAACTCCCCTTATTAAAATGTTATGGCGGGCAAATGAATCAAGTCTTTATGAATTTAATTGCGAATGCAATTGATGTTTTAGAAGAAGAGGAAGAGTTGGGAAATGAGGCGATCAAAATAAAAAACCCTACCATTAGAATTAGTACGGAAGTAACAAATAACAATTCTGCCATTATCCGCATTGCTGATAATGGGCCTGGGATGTCAAACGTAGTCCAATCGCAGCTCTTTGAAGCTTTCTTTACAACCAAACCAGCAGGTAAAGGTACAGGCTTGGGATTGAGCATTAGTTATCAAATCGTGGTAGAAAAACATGGAGGAAAACTGGCTTGCACTTCCACACTTGGTCAGGGTACGGAGTTCACTGTTGAAATTCCCATAGAGCAGCCATAGTTGCGAATTATGCTGGTAAAAAAGAAGCCAATATTTTACTTTTGTTTTTGTCAAACATAAGATAACATAATAACACGCTGGCTGGAGATTCTATTATGCCTTCAACTGCCTTTAGCTCTAGAAAACTCCCCCTTCGCTTTGTTTTAGTAGGGCCATTTTTACTGCAAATTTTTGCGGCGGTAGGGTTAACGGGATGGCTATCATTACGCAACGGACAGAAAGCCGTTAACGATGTCGCTACTCAGTTACGGAGTGAAATTAGCAATCGCATTGAGCAAAACCTACATACTTATCTTGCTAGCGCTCATCAAGTGAATCAAAGCCTCGCAGCTACTATCAATCTTAATTTGTTGGATGTGCAGAATCAAAATGGGTTGGAGCGTTATTTTTGGCATCAGCTTCAAGTGTTTGAATCAGTAAATGCTATTTATTTTGGCAATCCTCTTGGAGGACTTGCTTTAGTTCAGCGTCATGAAGATGATAAATTATTTATTCGCGCAACAGAAGGGTTTGTTAGTGGTAAATTCTTCTGGTACTCTACAGATAGTTTTGGCAATCGCAAAAAGCTGGAAAAAGTCACACCTGTTTTTGACGCGCGAACTCGACCCTGGTATAAAGCAGCACTTGCAGCAAGAAAACCCACATGGAGCGCTCCTTTTCTGGTATTTGGAAGGAATAATTTGGGAATTACTGCTAGCCAGCCCGTCTACAACTCAACTGGTAAATTGATAGGAGTTTTAGGTACGCAGCTACTTGATAGTGAAACCCGTGACTTTCTAAATAGTTTAAAAATTGGTAAGTCTGGAAAGACATTTATCATGGAACGTTCGGGACTAATTGTGGCTTCTTCAACCTCGGAAAAGCCATTTTTAGTTAGTAAAGATGGTAAGGTCGATCGGATGAAAGCGACTGAAAGTAGCGTACCTTTGATTCGGGTTTCCTCCCAATATTTAATAGATAATTTTGGCTTGAGTAAAATTAATACTAACCAACAACTCACATTTAACTTAGGCGGCAAACAGCAATTTCTACAGGTAACACCATTTAAAGACGGTCGGGGTATTGACTGGTTAATTGTAGTCGCAGTCCCCGAAGCCGACTTCATGGATCAAATTAATGCTAACACCCGCACTACTATTTTCCTGTGCTTTTTAGCATTACTTATGGCTGCAACTATCGGGATTTTTACCTCTGGCTGGATAGCAGAGCCCATTCTGCGTTTGAGGAATGCCAGCCAAGCTATAGCAAGTGGGAAATTAAATCAAAAAGTAGAGATTGAAGGGATTGGGGAATTAGATATTTTAGCTGAGTCATTCAACCTAATGGCACAGCAATTACAAGAGTCTTTTACTGCTCTAGAAAACACGAACGAAGAGTTAGAACAGCGAGTTAATGAACGGACGGCTGCACTGCGAGAAAGCGAAGCACTGCTCAACCAAACCCAGCGGATAGCAAAAGTGGGTGGCTGGGAAATGAATTTAGAGACTCAAGAATTGACTTGGACAGAGGAAGTTTACCACATCTACGAAGTTGATTTAGATTTCCAGTTAACTCCTGAAAGCGTAATGGCTTTCTATCCATCGGAGTCCATAGAGATTTTGGAAAAAGCTAGTTTGCAAGCGATGGCAAATAAAGAGCCTTTTGATGTAGAGTTGCAGTTCGTCACCGCAATAAAAAATCAGCGGTGGGTTCACGTTCTCGGTCAACCTCACTACAAAAATGATATTCCTTTCAAATTGAAAGGAACTTTTCAAGACATTACAGACCGCAAAAATGCAGAAGTTACACTGCAAGAAGCTAAACTAGCCGCTGATGCTGCCAATCAAGCTAAAAGCGAATTTCTTGCTAATATGAGCCACGAACTACGAACCCCTCTCAATGGCATTTTAGGTTATGCTCAAATCCTCCAGCGAGATAGTAGTTTAACTCCAAAGCAACTTGCAGAAATTAACATCATTTACAAGTGTGGTTCGCACTTGCTTACTCTGATTAATGATATTTTAGACCTCTCCAAAATTGAAGCTAGAAAAATGGAACTGTATCCCAGCAGTTTCTATTTTCTAGGATTTCTTCAAGTGGTCAGTGAAATCTGCCGCATTAAAGCCGAACAAAAAGGCATTTCTTTTATTTGCAACTTTGACGCTGCACTCCCTTATGTTGTTGAAGCTGATGAAAAACGTTTGCGGCAAGTGCTGGTAAATCTCCTGGGGAACGCTGTCAAATTTACAGATGCAGGTGCAGTCACCTTTAAAGTTGCAGTCGTAGACTTAATATCTGTGGAATCAACCACAAGTACCCTCACAAATATTAATACAATTCGCTTTCAAATAGAAGATACTGGTGTGGGAATGACTAGCGAACAAATGCAGAAAATATTTCAGCCGTTTGAACAGGTAGGTGATACTCGCCGCATGGTAGAAGGAACTGGTTTAGGATTAGCAATTAGTTTAAAAATTATTGAAATGATGGGGAGTAGCATTAAAGTCGCCAGTAAGTCCCAAGCTGGTAGTCAATTCTGGTTTGATTTAGCTTTACCTTCTAGTGGGGAAGCAGAGACTTTACTAACAACAGAGCCCACACAAACAATACTGGGCTTTACAGGCGACAAGCGCAAAATTTTAATAGTAGACGATCGCTGGGAAAATCGCTCTGTCATTGTTAATTTACTCAAGCCAATTGGCTTTATAGTTGCCGAAGCTGCTAATGGCCTTGAAGGTTTAGATCGAGTTCGCGAGTTAAGCCCAGATGTAATAATCACGGATTTGGTGATGCCAAAAATGGATGGTTTCCAATTAGTGCGGCGCTTGCGCGAATCCCCTGAATTTAGAGAGATCGTAGTAATTGTTTCTTCAGCTTCAGTATTTGAAACTGACCAATACAATAGTTTGGATGCTGGAGCTGATGCTTTTCTGCCTAAACCTGTACAAATTTCTGATTTGTTTGGATTGTTGGAGCAGTTTTTAGGGATATCCTGGCTGTACAGAGATTCAGTTGAATTGCCCTCTCCTACTGCCAAAACTATTAAAGAAAATTTGGCTCTATCACCAACGGTGATTATCGTTCCTCCACCCTCAGAAAAAATTGATATTTTGTACGATTTAATCATGAAAGGCAATTTAAAAGAGATTTTAAAACAAGCCGAGAATTTAAAAGCTTTGGACGCAAATTTTATTCCCTTTGCCGATCGGTTGTGCGAATTTGCTAAAAAGTTTCAAGAAAAACAGTTAAAGTCTTTTATTAGTCAATACACGCAAAAGGATTAATTAAATTTGTTAACTGTTAACTGTTAACCGTCTACTTAACATTTGAGAGGGATCTCGATCGCAAACTCCGAACCTTGTCCCAATACCGAATTACACCGCAACTTACCTCCGTGTTTCTCTACTACAATTTGGTAACTAATAGATAAGCCCAAACCTGTACCTTTACCGACTGGTTTAGTAGTAAAAAATGGGTCAAATAAGCGGTGGCTTACTTCCTCAGTCATCCCCTGACCGTTATCGGCAATACGGATGCTAATTACACTTTCTTCTACCAACTCTGTGCGAATCAAAATCATCGGCCCGCCTCTTACTGCAAAAGAAGATAAGCCTGATTCATCAAAATACGATCTGCATTCTTTTTGCCGATAAAATTCTTCCAAAGCATCAATAGCATTACTCAGAAGGTTCATAAATACCTGATTTAGCTGTCCGGCATAGCATTCTACTTTAGGTAAATTGCCATATTTTTTAATTATCTGAATCTCAGGAATATCAGATCTAGTTCGCAGCCTATTTTGCAAAATTAGCAGGGTATTTTCAATGCCTTCGTGAATATCAACAGGTTTCTTTTCTGATTCATCTAGTCGCGAGAAGTTTCGTAAACTGAGAACTATTTCCCGAATTCTATCTGCTCCCATCTTCATCGAAGATAAGATTTTTAGTAAATCTTCGCTGAGAAAATCTAACTCGATTGCCTCTGTTTGTTGTTGAATTTCTAGTGCTGGCTGGGGATAGTATTTTTGGTAGAGGCGAACTAAATTTAAGACATCTTTGATATACTGAGTGGCGTAAGTGAGATTGCCGTAAATGAAGCTAATAGGATTGTTAATTTCATGGGCAACACCAGCTACCATTTGACCCAGAGAAGACATCTTTTCTGTATGAATTAGTTGAGATTGGGTTTGTCTGAGTTCCTTAAGAGCAAGTTCGAGCTGTTGAGCTTTTTGCTGGGCAATTGCTTCGGACTCTCTCAAAGAATCTTCTGCTTGTTTGCGATCGCTAATATCTTTTAGTGTACCCGTCATCCGCAGTGGTTTAGGAGATTTGAACTTAATAGCTTCTTGCTGATTTTCTCCAACTTCGGACATGGCTTCAAACTCATCACAAGTCACTACTTTACCGTGATTTAAAACCCATTTCCACTCCCCAGATTTTGTTAGCATTCGGTGTTCGGTTTCAAAAAAAGGCGTACTACCTGCTAAATGTTGTTTGAGAATTTGAATCACTTTCGGTCTATCTTCTGAATGCACGAGATGAAACCACGCTCTCGCTTCTCCGTTAATTTCATCCGCAGCATAGCCTAAAATCTGGCTCCACTGAGCGCTAAAATAAACTTCTCCCGTTACTAAATTCCAATCCCACAATCCTTGGTCGGTTCCTGCTAAAGCTAGCTGCAAGCGCTCTTCGCTTGCTTGCAGGGATGCCATTAATTCACTGCGTTCTACTTCCGCCTGTTTGTGTTCTGTAATATCAAAAATTGCTCCATTTAGCCATGAAACCTTTCCCAACCCATCAAAAATAGCTTGACCTTTATCGTAAACCCACCTGATATTACCGTCTTTATGTAATAGCCGATACTCGATAATATATGGTTGTTTCAAATCGACGGCTTTCTGAACTGTATCCTGTACTATTTCTCGATCTTCGGGAAGAATAAGGCTGGCAAAAGATTGCGTCCTACTATTAATAAAGTTTTTTGCTCGAAAGCCGCTAATAGCTTGTATGCCGTCACTCAGGAAAGCCATCGTTCGGTGAGGGTCGCACGCACACCTATAGACGGCTCCCGGAATGTTAGAAACTAGAGAGCTAAACTCTTCTTGCCTTGCTTGTAAAGCCTTTTCTGCTAGTTTGCGATCGGTGATATCCCGCGCAAAGGCACAATGATATTCTTTACCATTAAATTGCAGGTGATTGATGGTAATTTCGACAGGAAAAATCCGATTATGTTTAGTACGATGATGGGCTTCAATATTAACTGAACCGCAGCGCCTCATCACATTCCAGTGTAAATTCCACGCGGTTTCGGGAAAGTCTGGGTTGATGTCGTGAAAAGTCATTGTCAACAGCTCTTCTGGTGAATAACCAAGGGTGCGGGAAGCAGCATCATTGACGTATAATAATTTGGCATCGGAGCCGATCCAAAATACGGCATCGGCAGAACAATCAACGGAAAATTGGGTTAGTTGTAAGGTTTCTTCAGCGCGTTTGCGATCGGCAATTTCTTTTTGCAGTTGTTCATTGAGCCAGGTAAGTGCGGCCGTGCGATCGCTAACTCGCTGTTCTAATTCTGCATTCAAAACTCGAATTGCTTCTTCTGCTTCTTCATGTTCTTGAATTTTCTTTGCTAGAGCAAGGTTTGTCGCTTCTAACTGAGATGGACTTGACAGGGCCAAGGCTTTGGGGATCAGCGGTATCATCAATCCGGCTGTGGATAGGGAAATGACGGCTGTTAAAGCTTTCAGGGAGCCAGAGAGCCAGTAGGCAGGATACCACAGGGTCAGAATTTCCATGATATGTCCTGTAGCGCAGGCGATAATGAAGGCTCCGAATAACAGGAACATCCAGTTAAATGGTAAATCTCGCCGTTTTTGGACAAAATAGAGGAGTAGCAGCGGAATTGAATAGTATGCTACTGCTATCAGCAAATCTGAGATGACGTGCAGCCAGATTAATCCGGGATTCCACAGATAGCATCTTCCGTGAGGCATAAAATCTACTGACAAAAAACTTTTTAATAGTTGCTGCATAAAGTTCTTTTCATAAGACATAACCGCAAAACCCCATGGACTTTAGTCAAGGAAGGAAAGAAGCAGCAGGGTTGCTTACTTCCAGGTTTGTTCCTGTTGAGGAACTAAATTTAATTATCCTATTTTTTATATTAAAATGTTTATAGTTTTATGTATTTTATCAACGTTTTATAGCAACTGCCAAGGCGGTTTAAGAGGGGCTCTGGCGCAGGGGCTAGGGGCTAGGGAAGACGGAAGAAGGGTTTAGAATCAGGGTTTTAAATTTAGAATGTCTTAACTGCCTTGGCAACTGCTATAATTAGCAATTAGCCAGTTCTGATACAACTGAAAATGACTTAATTATAGCAACCGCTTTCGTCGGTTAAGACGTTCTGAGTTCGACCAAACTCACTGATTCTATTCCCTTCTTCCCCTTCTTTCCTCTTCTTTCCCTTCTTCCCCTTCTTCCCCTTCTTCCCCCTTCTTTCCCTTCTTCCCCTTCTTCCCCTTCTTCCCCCTTCTTTCCCTTCTTCCCCTAGCCCCTAGCCCCTAACCCCTAACCCCTTCTTTCCCTAGCCCCTAGCCCCTAACCGCTGAAAGCGGTTGCTATCTTTCCGCCGCACTGGAATGGCGATCGCAAAGGTAGCGCCACAGCCAGGTTCTGAGATGCACTTGAAAACGCCACCGTGCTTCTGGACAATAATCTGATAACTGATAGACAAGCCTAAACCAGTACCTTTACCCACCGGTTTTGTGGTAAAGAAAGGGTCAAATATCCGACGGCGCACCTCCTGGGACATTCCTGGACCATTATCGGTAATCCAAATTAGCACAAATTCAGGATTGGGGAGTTTTGAGTCCTCAGTCCCCAGTTCCCCGTCTGTAGTCAATTCCGGGTAAGAACTCGGAGCGATCGCCAAATCCTCAACCCTATTTTCCCAGTCCCCAATCCCTACTTCCGTGCGAATCGTAATCAAGCCAGGGGAAGGTTGAGTATCCAGAACGTCGATCGCATTGACCAGGACATTCATAAACACCTGATTTAACTGACCGGGGAAACAATCAACTTTAGGCAAATGACCGTACTCCTTAATCACTGCGATCGCGGGTTTTCCCGGCTTTTCTCGCAGCCTGTTCTGTAAAATCAACAGCGTACTATCAATACCTTCGTGAATATCTACAGGCTTCATCTCAGCTTCATCAAGCCGAGAAAAATTTCGTAAACTCTGGACAATTTCGCGGATACGCTCTGCTCCTAGCCTCATGGAATCGAGAATTTTGGGCAAATCTTCTAGTAGGAAATCAAGTTCGATCTCGTCAATAACTGTTTGAATTTCAGGTATAGGATCGGGATAATACTGCTGGTAAAGACCGACAATTTGCTGCATCTCTGCAAAATAGGAATAAGCATGGGAGATATTGCCATAAATGAAATTGACAGGATTATTAATTTCGTGAGCGACACCTGCAACCAACTGACCGAGGCTAGACATTTTTTCAGTTTGAATGAGCTGAGATTGAGTCTGTTTTAGTTCTCGCAAAGCCTCTTTTAACTGCTCATTTTTCTCTGTTAGTCGCACTTCCGATTGTCGCAGGGCCAAATTTTGCTCCGATAATTCCTGAGTGCGTTCCTCAACTCGGCATTCTAACTCAGCTTTTGCCTGTTGCAAAGCAGCTTCAGCACGTTTGCGCTCAGAGATGTCAGTGCAAACGCCTACTAATCCTAAGCGATTGCCAGTATCATCAAAAATGCAGTCAACACGTAACAAAGTTGGTACGATCGCACCAGATTTAGTTCTGAGTTCGATTTCACCGCTCCAACAACCAGTATCGTTAATAATTTGATAGACCTCAGAGCCTACTTCTGGAGTGAGGTAGAGCGCAATTGGGCCGCCAATGGCATTGAGTTCATCGACTGTGTAACCAAACAAGTCGATGAAAGCTTGGTTGTGATAAATTGATTGGTTATCGGCGTCAGTTATTCTGATTGCACTACCAGTGAGTGCGATCGCATAACTATAGCGCAATAATTTTTCTTGCAACATTTTGCGCTGCGTAGCATCGCGAGTTACTTTCGAGAAGCCGCGCAACATTCCAGCTTCATCCCTCAGCGAAGTAATCGCAACATTTGCCCAAAATCTAGATCCATCTTTTCGTAATCGCCAGCCTTCTTGTTGAAAATGACCCTCAGCTAAGACTATTTCTAAGAACTCTTCAGGTTTCCCCAAACGGACTGCTTCTTCTTCGTAAAAACAAGAGAAATACTGACACATAATTTCCTCTGCCTTGAAGCCAGTAATTCTTTCTGCACCGCTGTTCCAACTAACAACTTTGCCTTCAGGATCGAGCATCACCAGAGCATAATCTTGGACACCTTCAACTAATAAACGAAAGCGTTCTTGACTTTCGCGCAATTGTGCTGTCCGCCGGCTAACTCGCAGTTCCAGTTCGGCATTAAGTTGAGAAATTTGTGCTTGAGCCGCCGTGCGATCGCGAATTTCTTGTGCTAGTTTTTCATTAGCCGCCTCTAACTGTGGGGGACTAGGAATACTCAGAGCTTGCGGCATCAGCGGTAACAGCGATACAGCAGTATAAACTGAGATTATAGCAGTAATAAATTTAACTGCTGACCTCCAAAGCAAGTCCCAGAGCACGTCTGAAAATTGGCTGGAAAAATTTACCGGCTCAATTTCCGATGAAGCAGCTTTTTTGGAAGCTTTAGAATATGGACGCGCTTTTCGTCAAGCCGATCGACCTCTTGATGAAGGCGATGAACGATCGTGAAATATTTACTCGACACCGATCGCATTAGTTTCCTACAGCGACGTTCAGGCTTAGAATTTACTCGTTTGACGGCTCGAATGAGTCAACACTCACCATCGGATTTTGCTTTATCGGTTGTGAGTTTTCACGAACAAGTTCTTGGCGCACACGATTTCATCAATCGTGCTAAAACAAATACCGAAACCCTTCGCGGATATACTTTATTGTTAGAAATCCTTCAAGGTTTTGCACAAGCTCCCGTTTTCCCTTTCGATCCAGTTGCGATCGCAATCTTTGAGCAAATGCGGTCGCAACGGGTTCGCGTATCTACAATGGATTTGAGAATTGCAGCGATCGCCATATCTCGTAACTTGGTGTTATTGACTAGAAACTTTAGCGATTTTAGCAAAATTCCAGGTTTGAAAATAGAAGATTGGACGGTATAGCGTAAGTAGGAACTTCTTTGCGTGTTTGTAGGATGGCGATGCGCCTGCGGTGAGACTCCCCTAAAACAATCCCAACTCGGCAAAACCTAGTTATGATAGATGCGATCGCATAAAGATAGCGATCGCCTATCTTTGCTAGAATAGCCTCCAGAAGTTTAATCCTAAAGGAAATAGCTTAATGGCAATTATTGTTACTCTCAGCCCAGAATTAGAAGCGCAACTCCGCGATCGCGCTATTCGGAAAGGTCAAGATGTCAATCTCCTGGCATCTGAATTGCTAACTAACTTCCTAGAGTGGGAAGCGCAAGACTCAGAAGAAGCGATCGAGGCTATTCAGCAAGGATTAGAGAATTTTGCCGCAGGTCAGTTCCGGTCTTTTGATGAATCCAAAGGCATGACATCAGAATTATCCAGAGGGCAATTTACCGAAACTTTACCCGAATAATCAGTTAAGGTGACATCATCTTTGTAATGGCGGGGAGTTTCCATTAACAATTGCCAAGCTTCACCCGCAGTCAGTAAATTCATCCGGCCAGGATAGTGAATTTCTATCAACTCTTGAACTAGAGGATAATAGTCTGAGTTGAGACTAGGGAAAATATGATGTTCCGTGTGATAGGAAAAGTTAAAGTGCAACAGATCGACAATTTTAGGAACCCGGAGAGAAAGACTATTGATCAACGGATCGTTAATACTCGTCATCCGGCAAATCAGGTGATTCGTGTAAATATAAAACATGATTCCTGAATGACCAATTGCTAGCGGTAGAAAGTAACCAAGAGCAAGTTTGAGCGGATGAAAGTCTAGATAGAATAATATGCTGAAATGCAGGCCAAAAATTGCCAGTAATTCAAGGGCAATCGTCCATCTATCTTTTTCACTGACTGTAAAAGCAGCCGGCACATAATCAACTGACTTATTATTAAACAACAGGATCGAAGAGAGGTTAGAAAAATTATGAAATAACCACGAACCAGCCATCCCAATTATGAAAAACCAAACTGGATTGAAGTCAAGGGATGGGACAAAGAAATCTTGAATCTTTTTTCCCCAAGTATTAGGTTGTTCGTAAAGGTAATTGCGGTCGGGATCTGCCACAGAATTTGTTTGACTGTGATGTACAATGTTGTGTAGAGTTTTCCACTGAGTCGGGGGCATAAACAACATTGCAAATCCTAGAAAACTAATGATATAACTCAGTCTAGACTTTTTCTGAACGCTACCGTGCATGAAGTCATGGGAGATAAATGACATAGCTACGATACTATTACCCATAATCAAAGCTAAAGGTAAATAAAGCCATAAAAGATAGATAGGCCACTGGTTTAAACGATCGGCAATTCCCCAACCTAATAGTAAAATGCCCATATTAATTAACAATATGACTAACTTACTAGAATCTGGTTGAAAAGCTGCTGGTGGCAGCAAAGGACGCAATTTTTTAGCATACACCGATTGGTGAATCAGCATTCCGGTGTCTACAGTATCATTCAATTTTTCTGACTGCATTGTGTAATTCCTAAATCTTGAGCATACAGCTCTGAATTATTTTATAATAGCACTTCTGTGAATTATATCATATTGGGTAAAGAAATGAAAAAAATCAAGTTTAATTATATCCTTATAAATATGTCGTTGTAAATATGTCATCATAAATATGTCATTGTCAATATGTCATTATAAATTATGCCATCGTCAATATGTCATTGCGAAAAGCCGAAGCCGCGAGCGAAGCGTGGCGGGAAGCGAAGCAATCGCAAAGCCTTGAGATTGCTTCGCTTCGCTCGCAATGACAAGGAAGATCAGCTCGCAATGACACGGAATATTAGCTCGCAATGACAGGGAATATAGTAGTTTTCAATTGGATAGGTATTGCTTTTAATTACCAATTACCAATTAGCCATTAGCGATTAGCCATTAGCCATTACCAATTACCAATTACCAATTACAGTTAACAGTTAACAGTTAACAATTACAAAGAGAAAGAGGGCGCAAAGCACGCCCTAATTGCGTTATTAAATCGGTTCTATTCTAACCATTACCCAACACCCAATTTACCAAAGTCCGAACTCCAAAACCAGTTGCACCAGCACTGTTATAACCATTTTCCTTGTCAGTCCAAACTGGCCCAGCAATGTCTAAGTGAACCCAAGGAGTATCCTTAACAAATTGCTTCAAAAACAGTGCCGCCGTAATCGAACCGCCGGGACGTGGCCCCGTATTTTTCATATCAGCGTGCAAAGCTTTCAAACCTTCAAAATACTTCTCTTCCAAAGGCATTCGCCAGAATTTTTCTCCGGCAAGTTCAGAGGCAGTAGCAAATTGAGCAGCAACCTTATCATCAGGACTCCATAAACCAGCAATATCATCACCCAAAGCAATGATACAAGCACCTGTTAAAGTAGCAAGATCGACAATGGCATCTAATCCCAACTTATCAGCATATACCAAAGCATCTGCTAAAGTTAAACGCCCTTCAGCATCGGTATTGTTAACTTCAATAGTCTTACCATTAGAAGCTGTCAAAATGTCTCCAGGGTGCATGGCTTTGCCACTGATCATATTTTCAGTGACGGCACTAATAAAGTGAACTTCGACATCTGGCTTTAAATGTCCGATCGCTTTGGCTGCACCTAAAGTAGCAGCAGCGCCACCCATGTCTACTTTCATCATTTCAATACCGCCAGCAGCTTTAATATTCAAGCCACCAGAATCGAAGGTTAAGCCTTTACCAACGATCGCAACTTTCCGCCGAGGTGTTCCCTCCGGTTTGTAAATCATGTGAATGAATTTAGGCGGCAAGTCGGATGCTAAAGCAACTCCCAAAAATGCTCCCATGCCTAGTTTTTCGCAGTCTTCCCGCTCTAATATTTCTAAAGCTAGGCCGCATTCAGAGGCTAGAGATTGAGCAGTCTCGGCCATCGTTATCGGCGTGACAGAATTAGCGGGTGCGGCTACCAATTCCCGTGCTAGAATCACTCCAGCAGAGATTTGATAGGCGCGGGTAATGGCGGCTTCAGTGCCACCTAAACCTAGCAAGTCTATTCGCTCGATCGCAGGCCCTTTGTCGTCAGGTTCGGACTTGAATCGGAGATCTTGATATAAAGCTAGTTCTATGCCTTCTGCGATCGCCTGCACTGTAGCATCCCGTCCATCCTCTAAGGCGGGAAAGCTAATTCCCAAGGTTTTGCATTTTTCCTTTTTGGCCAGTCTAGCAGTGGCGGCAGCGGCGCGGCGCAAA
Source organism: Kamptonema formosum PCC 6407 (assembly GCF_000332155.1). GTDB lineage: Bacteria > Cyanobacteriota > Cyanobacteriia > Cyanobacteriales > Microcoleaceae > Kamptonema > Kamptonema formosum. The sequence continues at coordinate 2,455,643 of NZ_KB235904.1, forward strand.
GTTTCTAATTTTAGTTCTTCTGGTTTACCCAAACCAACGATGATGATTTTGCGGATCTGACTGTGACTACCAACGCGAGCGATCGCACTGCTGCCAGTTGTACCTTTAAATTCTACCTCATCAATGAGTTCTTTTAAAGTACCAGCTAGCTTTTCATCTAGTTTTACGAGTTCATCGGTTAATTCTACCGCTTCCTCGAATAAACCAATAGCAAGAGCGTCTCCCGTCCATTCCAAGCGGGCTGTATCAGTGGGTTGAAATTCCATGTTCCAATTTTTAGATTTAGATTTTAGATTTTAGATTGTACTTTGTAGATGGTGGTTTAGTTGTTTATCAAGAGTTAGGCATTACTTGGGTAACGCCGCCTCTGGGGGGTTGATTCATTCTCCCGAAAGCCACCAGGGAATAAATTCCCTCTCTCATTACTGAAGTCGGTTGAAACCGACTGAAATACTAGGTCTGTAGTCGTCTTCAGACGACTTAAACTATCAGACAGGGGTTTTTAACCCCTGGCGGACTATAGCTTTAAAACAATGAATCAGCCCTAACCTTTGGGGGGTTGTCGATCGCCGCCCAGAGGCGGCGTTATAGCAACCGCTTTCGTCAGTTAGGACACTCGCTCATCGCTGAAGCCTTGATTCTATTCCCCTCTTCCCCTAGCCCCTAGCCCCTAGCCCCTAGCCCCTAACCGCCCTGGCGGTTGCTATACAATCTCGGATTTAGTCCTATTATCTTGTACTTTAGTCCCCATTCTCTAATTTCCTATGCTCAAGCAACGCAAAACCACAGTTCCTCTATTGATAGGTGTTTCCGTTTGCGCTCTGGCGATCGGAGCTTTTGCACCGGTGACAAAGTGGATTGGATTTGGTTCGTCTGTGAATCAGAATCCCCAGGATACGGCGATCGCGGAGGCGGAAGTTAGGACTTTGGTATCGCTCTCGCCAATAGAGCGATCGCAGAAGTTGGAAGCGATCGCACAACAGCCACAATCTAAGGCTCGTAGCGAAGCGCGTTATCTGCTGGCGAAAGATTTAATGGCAAAGGGAGAAGCGGCAAAAGCTCTCACTTTGTTAGAGAGATTAGAGCAAGATTATCCGATTTTAGCATCTCACATTGTGATGCTACGCGCCCAAGCTTACGAAGCAGCAGGTGAAGCAGGTAAAGCTGAAAATACTTGGCAGGATTTGCTCAAACGCTATGAGAACGATCCAGTGGCGGCTGAAGCTTTGTATATTTTAGGAAAGACGCAGCCGGAACATTGGGACAAGGCGATCGCGCAATTTCCGTCTCATCCCCGCACTATAGAAATGGCGCGATCGCGGCTGAAAACCAATCCCAATCAGCCAGAATTGCTATTACTGATCGCCAAACATGGCTTGTACCTCAAAGATTACGGCTCAATAGTAGAAACCTTAGCCCAGAAATATTCTGCCTTCTTGAAACCCGAAGATTGGGAAGCGATCGCCTTCGGCTATTGGGAGAAACAGGATTACGGCAAAGCTGCGATCGCCTACGCCAAATCTCCCCGCACCCCCCGCAATCTCTACCGTAAAGCGCGAGGTTTATGGTTAGACGGAAAAATACCTGAATCTAAAATTGCTTATAAACAACTGATAACTGAATTTCCCGATGGAGGCGAAGACACCGCTTTAGGTTTAATCAGAATTTCGCGGCTTTCCGAACCCAAAGAAGCTTTAGTTTACCTCGATCGCGCTATTAGCAAATTCCCCGATCGCGCACCCGAAGCACTGTTAGACAAATCTAAAATTCTTGACAAGCAAGGAAGCGAAAAATTAGCCTCCCAAACTCGTCAACTGTTGCTACAAAAATATAACAATTCAGATGCCGCCGCTGAACTACGGTGGACGATTGCCCAACAAGCCGCGAAGGCGGGAAATTTAAAAATAGCTTGGCAACAAGCCAGAGATATAACCAATAATAACCCCGATAGCATATTAGCACCAGAAGCAGCATTTTGGGTAGGAAAATGGGCGCAGCGAATCGGTCGTCAGGAGGATGCACAAAAAGCATTTGAATATACCATCGCCCGCTATCCAGAATCTTATTTTGCTTGGCGTTCTGCGGTATTTCTGGGTTGGCCTGTAGGAGATTTTACCACAGTGAGAAGCTTATCTCCCAATGTAGTCCCACTCGCTCAAAGACCAGAACCTCCCGTCGGTTCTGAAGCATTAAAAGAACTCTATCAATTAGGTCAAGATCGTTCGGCTTGGACGCTATGGCAAGTTGAGTTTAAAAATCAGATGAAGCCGTCAATACCGGAACAATTTACTGATGGTTTGATGCGAATAGGAGTAGGAGATAATCTAGATGGACTGTGGATGATTTCAAGTTTACGGCAACGAGAAGAACCAGAGGATAAAAACCAATATTTATCCTTAAGACAGCAACCTGCTTACTGGCAAGCATTATACCCATTTCCCTACTTAGAAACAATTGTCAAGTGGTCGGGAGAAATGCGTTTAAATCCAGTATTAGTTACCGCCTTAATTCGGCAAGAATCGCGATTTATGCCAGGGATTAAATCAGCAGTCGGCGCAACTGGTTTAATGCAGGTTATGCCAGAAACAGGGGATTGGATTGCTAAGCAAATTCAACTCAAAAACTATTCTTTAGAGAATGTAGACGACAACATTAAACTCGGCACTTGGTATCTCGATCACACCCACGATGAGTACAAGAATAATTCAATGTTAGCAGTAGCCAGTTACAATGCCGGGCCTGGTGCAGTCGGAGATTGGTTACAGAGATTTGGCTTTAACGATCCCGATGCTTTTGTGGATAAAATTCCCTACGATGAAACTAAGGGATATGTGAAGTCTGTGTTTGAGAATTACTGGAATTATTTAAGGATTTATAATCCCGAAATAAATCAGTTGGTAGCACAGCATAATGCAGCGAAGCAACAACCAACTAAACCTTAATCCCGACGGAGGTTAAAACCCCTGTCGGACTCAATGTTTACGTTAAGCTACAATAGCAATAAATACAGAGGTTAATCTATGACTTATAATTCCCCAGAAGAATACATCGAAGCCATGCGAACTATTTTGAATAGCGGCGATTTTGCAGGAGCACAGCAGCTATCATTTAAAGCCGTTGAGCATTACCCCGATCATGCTGAAATTAAGAAGATCGCTCGCATCTTAGCACCATCGGTAGTTAGAGTCAGTAAACGCCCCCCAGATCGAGATACGCTGGTCAATCAAAACTGGATCAAGCAGAACCGGATGCAATATCGGGGAAACTGGATTGCTCTGAAGGATGGTAAGCTATTGGCTATTGGGAAAAATGTTGATGAATTAGTGGAGCAGGTAGGTGATATAAAGGAAAAACGTATATTTGTGACAGCGATTTATTAATGGTACTGTTTTTTCCAAATGGGGATACTTTTGCAACGGGGGCGATTCGCTAGTTGCTCTTACTCCTTAGTTATAAAAAAGTTTACTGCAAACCATCCCATTAACATACCTATTATTATAATAATTGTATTTGAAGCAAGCAACAAAATGTTTTTGAAAAGCCCTGCGGAATATATATTTGCGTAGTCTTTCCTTACTACACACATTGTTAAACATACTGACACTTCATAAAAATAGATCAAGATTGCCGGAGTCATAGAAATTAAAATAACATCAATAATAGTAATATTGCTATCTAAAAAATAACGTAATAATAAAGAAATTAAAGCAATTATAATATGAAAAAAGAAGACCAATAAATAGCCAAATAAAAAACTTGAATTTTGAGCGATCGCATCAATTACTCCCGATCTTTTTTGATAGGAATATATATCTTCAAAAAAATCGAGAGGTGGTGTAAGTATAAAAAAAGTTAGGCGATGAAATATTATCAATTTAAAGAGTAAGGCTACTCCTACAATCAAGTTTGAGAACAACTGGCTACTCATAAGTAGGTGGACATAAATAAACGCTATAAATTGTATCGCTTCCGAGAAAACAGTATCGCTTAAATCAGCATTAGTAAAATTCACCTGATCTGCCATTGCGTAAGCTAAATCTGCACCGTGTAAATTTGCTTTTACCATTACAGAAGCACTCATAATTGCTCCTCGTAAATCGGCATTACTAAAATTACTTAACTCCATGTTAGCATTAGAAAATTCAGCCGATCGCAGCATTTGACCAGAAAAGTCGCGGCGCGTGAGTTCAGCATTGCTATAAGATAAGGGAGGAGCGTAATATTTAGATTGAGCTTGGGCTGGTAGCGACCAAGTTAAAAGAAAGAGTGCGTAGGCGTAGCCCACCGTAAGTATCGCCAATACCGCTAGTTTCCGAATTATCATAAGTCTGTTTTCCTTGCAAGTAGATATGGGAGTAGTGTATGCCGAACTCAGCTCAACGGCAAAAACGGGTAAAATCATCAATAGTAATGATGAACTTCTAAAAAGCTATGCTAAATTTTGCTTTAACTTGGCTAGTTGCAGCCGTTTCACTGGTAATTACTGCCAATATCGTACCAGGTATTGCGATTAGTAGTTTTCCTGCTGCTTTGGTAGCTGCGGTTCTGGTCGGTTTCGTCAATGCGATTGTGAGACCGATTATCACACTTTTGACACTACCTCTCACAATTCTTTCTCTGGGTTTGTTTTTGTTGGTGGTGAATGCGATCTCCCTGTCTATGGCAGCATGGTTGGCGGGAGTATTCGATATTGGCTTTAAGGTTAGCGGTTTCTGGCCTGCATTTTTCGGTGCGATCGTTCTCTCTTTTGTTTCTGGATTGATCGGCAGTTTTGTGAATGTGGATAGGACTGGGATCGAATAAACGTTACGGATTGAAAGAGTTAGTCAGTGCGATCGCTTTATTCTGTTTCTGCTGAGGCGATCGCAACTGTCACCGCACCCCCCCTAGCCCCCTGTTGACAATCGGAACGAAAGATTTGTTTAGGAACTAGGAGGTTTTTTTTTGAACCGCAGATCGAAGCAGACGATCCTGGATAATGATTAGATATCTGCTTGTATCTGTATTCGTCGGCACTCGATAATTCTAGGTTAATTGTAGCACAAATAGCTGCCGCTTCTGCTACACTGGGAACACCGATTGATTGAGCAACAATTTTTGAAGGGTTGGGTACTTGAATTGAGTTTAAAACCTTAGCAGAGAAGGTTTTTAGTTGCCAATTCCGCCCTTGACAAAGTTCTATTAATCCAACTTCATCAGCCTTAGTATCAATAGTAGCAATGCCTGCGATCGTACTTTCTGCTAAATCATAATTGCGGCATACTTGTTTGATAGCAGATTCTATCACGTCTCTAGAAGTTCCGCTTTGGCAACCTATTCCTATCCATAAAACTCTACAATGCTGTTGCACTTTTGGGATATCCAAATCAGGAGGCAGGAGGCAGGAGGCAGGAGGCAGAAGGAGGATGTCGGTTGTTTGAAGTTCACTCAACAATGCAGATTGTATCAATAATTTGGATAATTGGGATAAATAATCAAAGGGATGACTAACCAGGATTTTGTATTATAGCAACCGCTTTGGCGGTTAAATTCATGAAACCATTGATTCTCTATCTCTTCTTCCCCTTCTTACCCTAGCCCCTAGCCCCTAGCCCCTAGCCCCTAACCGCTGAAAGCGGTTTCTATAAGTCTTTTTCGCAAGTCGGATACTCCTTGAAGGTTAGCAATAAAAAAACGCCCAACTCTCAATAGTCAGGCGTTTTACCGATTCCCAAAAAACAAATTAATCCTGTTGAGATTGGGAAAGATTTGATTGGATCGAAACCACTGCCACAGGTTGCGTCTGACTCAAAACAGCCTGTAATATGGGAGTGCGATTGACAGAACTGTTGGCTAAAGTCAATATCGGATTAGCCAAAATTCCCGCTAAGGATGTGGCAATTAATGTCAAAATCAGACTGACTTGTAAAGGTCGCATTCCGGGAAGAGTCCAGTTAGCTTCTGGATAATTCTTGACCGAACTTGACATTTCTTGAGGTTCCTTAACTACCATCATTTTTACTACTCGAATATAGTAGTAAATCGAGACTACAGTAGTAATTAACCCCAACAATACTAAGAGGTAAAGACCTGCTTGCCAGCCTGCCCAAAACAGATAAATTTTGCCGAAGAAACCGGCTAGGGGCGGAATGCCTCCCAATGATAGCAGGCAAATGCTTAAACACAAGGTTAAAAGCGGATCTTTTTGATACAAACCGGCATATTCGCTAATTTGGTCTGTACCAGTTCGTAGGGAGAATAAAATCACGCAGGCGAAACCGCCTAAGTTCATAAATAGGTAAACCAACAGATAAAATATCATGCTGGAATAGCCTGCTTCACTGCCTGCGATCAAACCGATCATTACGAATCCAGCTTGTCCGATGGAGGAGTAAGCTAGTAGCCGCTTCATGCTAGTCTGGGCGAGGGCGACGACGTTACCCAAAACCATGCTGAGTATGGCGAGGGCGGTAAAAACTAAGTGCCACTGTTCTGTAACTAGGGGGAAAGCGGTAGTGAGGAGGCGGATGGCGAGGGCGAAACCGGCCGCTTTGGAACCGACGGAAAGGAAGGCGACGACTGGTGTGGGTGAACCTTCGTAAACGTCTGGTGTCCACTGGTGAAAGGGGACGGCGGAGATTTTGAAGGAGATGCCTGCGATCGCGAATACTAAGGCGATCGCTAAACCGAGGGAGTTACCGCTATCAGCAGCAGCAAGGCCCTGGGCGATCGCGGTTAATGTGGTTTCCCCTCCCGATAATCCGTACAGCAAGGAAAGAGAGTATAGAAATACCGCCGAAGAAGCGGAACCAATTAGCAGGTATTTCAATGCTGCTTCGTTGGAACGCGGGTCGCGCTTGGTGTAACCTGTCAGCAGGTATGATGAGATACTGAGAGTTTCCAGCGAGACGAAAATCATCACCAATTCGTCGGCCCCACAGAGGAACATCCCCCCCAAGGTAGCGGTAAGCAAAATGCTGATGAATTCTGCCAAGGATGTACCCGTTTGCTGGATGTAGCGTACCGACATCAAAATAGTAACAGCGGCAGAAAGGGCAACAATGCCGCGAAATGCAATACTTAGCGCATCGCTGTTGAAACCGCCGAAGAATGAAATCGTGTTAGTGCTCTCCCACTGGTAGCAGAGGGCCGCGATCGCAGCGAGTAAACCAGCAACGGCAACGTAGGGAGTCCACGCTGAGGAACTACGGCCTACGATCAAGTCGCCGCAGAGCACTACCAGGAGGGTGACGATGACTATTCCTTCTGGCAAGATGGTTCCAGCATTTAGCTGGGCAACAAGAGTAGCAAAATCCATATTTTCAGCCAGGTTATACAGTAGTACAGACTGAAAAGCCTGCAATGGCGGTGAATTTGTTAAAAATTCTTAACCAAACTGGATTGTAACCTGATTTGGATTTTAGTCTCTACAACTTACTCTCTACAACTTATCGATCGCCTTTTTTGCCTTATCTGCGATCTCTTTTGCAGTTTGCTTGGCATCTTCTACCACATGGCGGGCGGCGGATTCAGCTTGTTTGGCCTTACCTGTTGCTTGGTCTTTTTTGCTACCTGTGATATTTCCCCAAACTTCTTGGAGTTTACCTTCAATGTTTTTGCCAACGGCCTTTGCTCTATCTTCAGTGCTCATGTTGGACTCCTTATACCGATTAATTATCCTATCAGTAAGTTGAGCTTACCATAACTTAGGCACTCTCATCTTATAATTTTATTAAGAAGTAAATTATCCTCTCATGCAGGAATGACCTATTATTACGATCGCAGAGAAGAAATCGATCGCTACACTGCTGAAAGTCGAGCCATTGTGGAAGAATTAAAGCGCAATAGTCCACCATCTCCGTTACAAGAAAAATTGAGTGCAATTAGAGGTGATGAGAAGTTATAATGAAACTACCGAATGGCAATCATGCAGAAATTTCTCTGCAAAAGCTAGTTGGCTACTGCTTAAATCAAGAGCACTCTAGTGGAAAGCACAAAGCTAGAGTCTTTGCCTCGGTTTTGGGAATCACCGCTAATAATGCAGAGGTTTTGCGAGAGCTTATTCAAAAAGCAGCGATTGAAGGTGAAGTTATCCAACAAGATACTACTGATTTTGGGCAACAGTTTAAGGTTGATTGGATTGTACCCGATACGTCAGGTATTGAGCTGCGGACAATCTGGGAAGTTACTACAACTAATTCTAATCCTCGTTTAATTTCAGCTTTTCTTAAACCATGATAAAACACTTTAAACTTTTGGATTCTGTTGCTATTCTCAAGCCTGTGTCAAATACGAGATTAACGCTAGTGGAACCAGAATACGCATCTATCTCTAGTTTGCCAGTAGGACTTGTGGGAACTATTGTTGAAGTGTATGATACAGGAAATGACTATCAATATTTAGTGGAGTTTGCTGATAATCAAGGGATTGAATATGCTATGGCTATTTTGAAAGAAGATGAAATTTTAGTTCTGCAATATGAACTCGCAGTTGCTTAGAAAGCAGTGGTTCTACACACATATCTCGAATTGCCGCTATTTTTTTAATTTATTCTAAAGTATCTGTTGGGATTTCAATCGAGACTATTTCGGAGATACGTGACCGCAATTGCATTTTTATTTCTGTTTCAGGATTGTTCATATAATTTCCGTTAAGTTTGTACAGCAAATTCCTCTGGATCGATTCCCCAATTTACCCACCGAATAGCCTCCCTAGCTGATTCTACATCAGGCGGTACGCGCAAAACATGAAGGTATCCGGTACTAGGACAAGTCATCTTTAACAAATAAATTGCCTCAATATCGACATTATTATCTATTTTTAACAGCGTGTATTGTTGCCAAGTATCTAACTCTACTGCTGCCAATTCTTGGCAAATTCTATCATAACCTATTCCTTGAATTAGCACTCGTCGAAGTTCGGCGTTATCCTCCGATAATAGCCATTCTGAACGCCACTGTTGAGGGTGAAATTTTCCGTATTTTTCAGGTAATCTCACGCCATGATAGGCGTACACGCTGAAACCATCAGCAAATTGAATTGCGGGCGATCCTTCTGCGTGGAGTCGCTGTTGAGAGTCTAAGGAAAGGATGCGGGGGCGATCGCACACATAGCAAATTTCTTCTAAAGTATAAATCCAGCCACAATTCTCGGCTAGGGATTGATACAATTCCCATTTATACTGACTTTTTCTAGAAGATAGTGTTAAGCCGGAAATACAGTAGTCCATTATTGATGCTTCCTCAGCCAAATCCTCCTGCATAATTACTCCCCAAAAATATGCTTCTATTTCTACTGCTTCTTCCTCCGTTATTTCGCCTATAATTTCATTGCCAATTTGAATACTAAAACACGAATCAAATTCTATTGTAAACAATTTTCCTATTTCCTCCCATAGTTTAATATTTAACTGGCTTCCCAATATTATTTTGATTGCAATCCTAACTTCAAGGCGAATTAAATCATATAGGGAATAAGGTAAACTGCCGAGCGATAAGAGATTTTGATGGGCAGCACAAGGACTATCAAAGAAAATAATTTTTGGCTCTTGTTGACCGATCGCAGCATAGATAGCTTTGACTGCATCAGCGGCTTTCTCGCGGTTAATTGGCTCAGTAGAAAGCGCGATCGCTCTCCATTTTTCCCGATAGACTGGAATCAAAGCCTCTTGCTCAGGTGTAAGCTTGTCAATCATAAATTACTGTTTTTACTCTAAATTGACAATCATATTTTTAGAGAATTGCAAACTCGATTAAGTTACATTCTTCTGTCTAAGCCACACCATAGCTGGTAAACTGTCTTGCATAGGGAGGCTGAAGCCCCAAAACAATATCTTCCCGTGCCACACCCATCAGCACTAAATTTTCAGCAATCAGTTCATCAGTTTGATTGCGCTGAATCCAGACTTTTCCATTTTGGATATCTAAATGAATCAGACAGCTATAAATCCGATGGTGGCCTTCCCAACCTAAGTCCACTAATTGATAATGATCGTGTTCAGTGTCACATAAAACCTGTACTTCAATATCGCCATTGATGGGTTTAGTCTTGCTATATTCCATCAGGAAAGTACGCACAATTTGCCGATATTCAGCTAGTCTATCCATTGCACAATCACCTCATTCGTAGGGTCATATATTAACAGCTTCAATTGATACTCAATCATCGCTGCTTGGGGTAAAGCACGATAGAAAAATGAATTGTATGCAGCGATCGGAATTGCCAAATAAAGCGATCGCGACGGCTCTAGTCTCCTAAGCGCTAAGCGATAATTCAGAAATTGACCGAGGGCTAAGTGGAAATCAAACATCGCTGATTCACTCAGAAAGCTTTTAACCTCCACTGCAATCTGCTGCAAACCACGCTCTGCGGCTAAAAGCTGTTCTGCTCCCAAGTCAATACTAAGCCGATCGTCTTCGCCAAACTTTAGCCTTAGTGGATCGTGGGTAATTACCCAATTATCCTTCTGGAGAGCAGATATCACAGATTCATGGAAGACATCCCTGGCAGACATAAATTTTACTGAAAGACTTAGCTCCCATACAATTTTGACTATAATTTAGCGCAATTTCCCGCAATCAAGGTAAGCTGAGGCAGCTTTTGCCAAAAAACTAGCCCCCCATCACCTCCCACACGATCGCTCGGCATTAAGTTAAAAATTGAGATAGCGTGAAATGAGGTAGCCTCCGCCTTGGCAAAAAGCGATCGCTCCCTTGCCTACCGCTTGACATCCGGCTTAAACGATCGCTCAGTTGCAGTAAGGCTTTTAGTCCGTCGAGAACGAGATATTGGTACGATAGTATAATACTATTGCCTCATACCCTACTTACACGAGGAAAATACATGGTAACTACGCTCGAAATTGACAAAACTCTTCTTCAAGAAGCCCTCGATCTGAGTAACCATCCAACACCTACTACATTAATCGAAGCGGCTTTACGCGAGTACATTCAGCGTCGTAAACAACTAAAAATATTGGAATTATTTGGTACTATTGACTACGATGAAGAGTATAATTACAAGCAACAGCGACAAACGTTATGAATGTTCTTGTTGATAGTTCCGTTTGGTCGCTGGCTTTGCGGCGCAACACAACAAATGATGCGATCGCTAACGAGTTTTAGCGTAAGTTATAATCAAGATCGATGTGTCCCGGTTAATCTCGTATGACTACACAATCTGCTTCGCGTTATGTAGCACGTCACCCTGAAATTTTGCAGGGGGAACCAATTATCGCAGAAACGAGAACTTCCGTTCGTGCGATCGTAGAATTGTGGCGTTTGGGTATTACTCCTGAAGAAATCCCGATGCACTTACCTCATCTGAAATTAGCTCAAGTTTTTGACGCACTAAGCTTTTATTTGGATAACCAGGAAGAAATAAATACTTATATTGAGCGTAATCGAATTCCTGAAGAATTGATTCATCCTGCTGTTAAAGCTGCAATGAAAAAACTGTGAAATTATTTGCAACTATTTATACAGATGAAGATGTTTCTAAGCTTGTAGCTACTTTGCTACGGGCTAGGGGTTTTGATGTGACGACAACGAGCGAACAGGGAATGCTGAGTCAATCGGATAGCCAACAATTAGCTTATGCTACATCTATAGATCGATGTTTGCTCACTCATAATCGTGTGGACTTTGAGCGATTACACTTAGAATATATGACAGAAGGACAGGAACATTCTGGCATTATTCTGATTCCTCAAAAGAGTGCCTATGAAATTGTCCAACGGGTTGCTATTTTGTTAAATACGTTAACGGCTGATGAAATCGCCAATCAGCTTTTATATGTGTAAAGCGATCGCGCTTTGAGGTTGGGGATGGGAGAGGCGCGTAGGCGTATTCAGTCGCAGGCATCGCGACAAAATAGTAAAATAAGTTTAACACTTGAAAAATGAAGATTAGGTTACATTAAAGTGTAATCAACAAGACCGCTTTTGCACCGTAACGCACAGGAATCAGTGCCATGTCTATTTCTAAACCTGAAAAGCCACAGTCTTTAAAACCGATTAATTCCACCGATCTGCAAATGCGAGCGATCGCCTACAGTTTAGATACTTTAATTCCAGGGTTCTACATTTGGCTAGGTGCCATCAAAATTCGGATTGGAGGTAGTTTACCAGAAGACAGTTATCCGGGGACAATTCACAGTCCAATTGGCATTGCTTTAGTGTTCCCTGGCTACCGGATTTATAGCACTTATCAAGGTAGCTATGACCCTTGATAAGCATAAGCTTGATGGTATCCCTCAAATTACTGTGAAAACTTTGCTATCTACAGAATTTGAGTTAATTCTATTGACAGCAGGTTACGCTAAAATTGGTACTGCTCCGGCTCAGGGAAATCGCTTGAAAGTGTGGTGGACTCATTCTACTTTTAGACGCATTGAAGCTATTTACAGTCCTGATGGAACTGTTGCTATTACTGCTTATCATGTTTAGATTTGTAGTTAAAAAAAACTAGAAGTTTTTATTGATTGATGAAGGGCGATGATCGATAAACAATCTTAAACTCATTAGGCAACTGTTTCAAAATCTGACAAATCGCGGGCATAATCCAGGCAAGCATCTATCTGTTCTTTAACTAGATTGGGAAACTCAGAAATAATGTGTTCGACAGTATTACTTGATGCTAAATAACCTAAAATGAGACTAACGGGAATTCTAGTTCCTCTGATTCTTGGTTTACCTCGCAATACATCGGGGGTACTGACGATATGTTCTCTCCAGTTTACGGGCATAATTCTTCCTTTTTGACTCTGATAACTTATATCTTAACATTGTAGCTGTAAATATTTGAGTCCGATATTGATAAGGATTTGAAATGGCGATCGCGCTTGGGATTGGGGATGGGAGAGGCAGGGCTGTTTCATTCTCAGGTTCAATTTGCGATCGCGGTGTTTCCAAAGCCTCTCCCAGTAAGCAAAACAGGAGTTTTTAATAATTTCTGCCTTCTTACTAGGAAATATCGCCTAAAACCCTTGATTCGCAATGGCTAAAGCCATTGCAAAATTTGAGAATGAAACAGCCCTGATGGGAGAAGCGCGATCGCGCTTGGGAAGGAAAGAGCGATGCCTGCGGCTGTCTAAGCCTATGCGCTTTGAGATTTGGGGATGGGAGAGGCGCGATCGCTTAACGACTGCTGGAAATGGCCTGTCATTAAATTAATAGTAAAACTATCTCTTTCTAGCATTTTAATTGTTAGATACTCGCCAATGGCTGACATCCTGGTTGCTTGATCTGGTAAAGCTTCACTAAATCTGATCGCTCCTTCCGGGTTGAAAATCAGCACTTCCTCTTGAGTCAGTACAGCGGTAACACTGTCTAAACTTAAGATTTGAACGATGTAGGTAGTGAATGGTAACGCTACAATAATGCGACCATCAAGCAGATTAATAGCCGCTAACTTTTCGTCTACTCCAATCCAAAGTTCACTGCCATTTTGTGATACTTTGATGATTGGTTCAATTAGGTCACTTCTCCAACTGATGCCGTAGTATCCCAAGCTTATACCGAGGTCGATAGCTGCAAATTTGTGAGCATAATCGTGGGCAATTACCCTTCTGGGGCTATCAATTTTCTCAAATTCTGATCTGTCTATAATTTTAATTTTCATGGTGTTTCCTCTTCGTATATCATAGGGATAATAGATGTAATTTGAGGGATGGTGTCTAGGTTGCCACCGGGGTAAAAGTAGCAAACGAGAATAGCTCCTGTTGCTTCTGTACCAATTGCTTCGACTTTCCGAGTGATGTTGAGTCCATGTTTGGTGGGTTTCCTATACTTGATGACTTCTGGAGCATTTAATCCCTCAGCAAAGATTTGTAGTAGGCGATCGCGCCCTCCGGTTGTTTCATCAATTCCTAGTCTATTTAATTCTTTCAAGTTCTGCAACGAACGCTTTGTATTTTCGGGGTCTGAGGTAACTCGACCAAAAAAAAAGTCAAATTTGCTGGCTCTAACTGTGAATCCTGTACCTTGAATCACTTTATCCATTGTGGAAAGGTTGACCACTCCTAAAAATATTGCACTTAATGTATGATGGTATCATAACAGAACATTGGGAAATTAACTCAACTAATTCTAATCCTCGTTTGATTTCAGCTTTTCTTAAACTATGATTAAATGCTTTAAACTTTTGGATTCTGTTGCTATTCTCAAGCCTGTTTCAAATACGCGATTAACGCTAGTGGAACCGGAATATGGATCTATTGAAATTTTAGTTCTGCACTATGAACTCGCTGTTGCTTAGAAATGTATGGGAATAGAAGTTAGATAAAAGCGATCGCATCTTGTAAAAAAGAGCGATCGCGCTTGGGATTGGGGATGGGAGAGGCGCGTAGGCGTAGTCTGTCGCAGGCATCGCGACAAAATAGTAAAATAAGCTTAACACTTGAAAAATGAAGATTAGGTTACATTAAAGTGTAACCAACAAGACTGCTTTTGCACTGTAACGCACAGAAATTAGTGCCATGTCTATTTCTAAACCTGAAAAGCCACAGTCTTTAAAACCTATTAATTCCGCCGATCTGCAAATGCGTGCGATCGCTTACAGTTTAGATACTTTAATTCCAGGGTTATACATTTGGCTAGGTGCGATCAAAATTCGGATTGGAGGTAGTTTACCAGAAGACAGTTATCCGGGGACAATTCACAGTCCAATTGGCATTGCTTTAGTGCTCCCTGGATACCAGATTTATAGCACTTATCAAGGTAGCTATGACCCTTGATAAGCATAAGCTTGATGGTATCCCTCAAATTACTGTGAAAACATCGTTTCCTTTAAGTTTGTACAACAAATTCCTCTGGATCGATTCCCCAATTCACCCACCGAATAGCCTCCCTAGCTGATTCTACATCAGGCGGTACGCGCAAAACGTGAATGTGTCCGGTACTAGGACAAGTCATTTTTAACAAATAAATTGCCTCAACATCGACATTATTATCTATTTTTAACAGCGTGTATTCTTGCCAAATATCTAACTCTACCGCTGCCAATTCTTGGCAAATTCTATTATAACCTATTCCTTGAATTAGCACTCGCCTAACTTCGGCGTTATCCTCTGATAATAGCCATTCTGAACGCCACTGTTGAGGGTGAACTTTTCCGTATTGTTCAGGTAATCTCACGCCGTGATAGGCGTACACGCTGAAACCATCAGCAAATTGAATTGCTGCCGATCCTTCGGCGTGGAGTCGCTCTTGAGAGTCGAAACAGAGTATGCGGGGGCGATCGCATACATAGCAAATTTTATCATAAGGAAAAATCCAGCCACAATTCTTGACTAGGGATTGCACCACTGACCATTTTTCATCTTCGTATTTAAAGTTTAATATCGAAATACAGAAGTCGTAATAACTACATTCACGAGCCCATGAGTCAGGTTCAATAGAATAATAATAGTTACTCCCAAAAAGTGGTGTACCTAATTGCCGGGGTAGTTCGTCTACCAGTTGCCTAGAGAATCCACTTCCTAAAGCGTGATTGAATTTTTTTAAAAAATTTCTCCAGTTTATGCAATTTTGCAATTTGCCTTGTTGCTTGTATAGCTCCGTATTTAACTCGTAGAATTCCACCCTGCGCTGATACTTCAATTCACTCTCTTCATCGTTAAGAATAGCATTTAAAGGTTCATACGGACTGCTACTAAAAATAAATTCTGGAGGTTTCACGTCCAGCAAAGCATAGGCAGCTTTGACTGCATCAGCGGCTTTTTCGCGGTCAATGGGTTCAGTAGAAAGCGCAATCGCTCTCCACTTTTCCCGATAGACTGGAATCAAAGCCTCTTGCTCAGGTGTAAGCTTGTCAATCATTTTTATTACCTTTACTCTAATTGTTCAAACAATCTCTCCAAATCTCCATAGTCATAAGGTGGGCGTTTACGGACGGCCACAATATCTATCAACTTATCTGGTTCCGTAATTGCATAAACTATCCGCCAATTATCTATACGTTGCCGCCATAGTTCCCGATCAAAATTAGGTGTATCTAACAATTTACTGTTAGAGGGACGCGGATTTTCCCCTAACTCTCTAATGGCTTGCCTAACTCGCTGCCGTATATTGCCAGGGAGATTTTTGATTTCTTGAAATGTTTCTGGCGCGATGTAAACAGTGTAATTGCTCACTCTAACTCCTGCTCTACATCATCCCATTTCAACCAGCCGGCAGACGTGCGATCGCCCCCCGCAGCTTTCAAATTAGCAAATGCTTTCTGTGCAATTTGTGCATCTTCCAAATTCTCTAACCATTCAATCAACACATCCCAATCTTCGGCACTCAGAACAGCTAAATGCTTTCCTTTGACAGTGACAAATTGGACAGAATGTAAAACTTCCAGCCCAGTCATGCAAATCGCTCCCATACAATTTTGACTATACTTTAGCGCAACTTTCCCCATAAACTAGAATCAGCGCATCTTCCTAAACCCGATCCTTCAAACCCGCCGTCAGTCACAATTTCCCCCAATCTAAGCTAAGCTGAGGCAGCCTTTGCCAAAAAACTAGCCCCACATCACCGATCGCCCCATTACCTCCCACACGATCGCTCACCATTAAGTTAAAAATTGAGATAGCGTGAAATGAGGTAGCCTCTGCCTTAGCAAAAAAAGCCATTGCTTCGAGCCGACCCCTTGACATCCGGCTTAAACGATCGCTCACTAGAAATTACTAGCCTCGCCGCTATCCTTAAAAGATGTGCTATGTCAACCCTCGTCATCGTCGAATCTCCTACTAAAGCCCGCACCATTCGCAACTTCCTGCCCTCTACCTACCGCGTAGAGGCATCAATGGGTCATGTGCGCGACCTCCCATCCTCCGCCGAAGAAATTCCCGAAGCCGTCAAAGGAGAAAAATGGGCGCAATTGGGCGTAAACGTGGAAGCTGACTTTGAACCGCTTTACGTTATCCCCAAAGATAAAAAGAAAATAGTTAAAGAACTCAAAGACGCACTCAAAGAAGCCGACGAACTTATTCTGGCTACTGACGAAGACCGCGAAGGTGAAAGCATCTCCTGGCACTTGTTGCAAGTCCTCCAGCCCAAAGTCCCGATCAAACGGATGGTCTTTCACGAAATTACCCGCGAAGCCATCCGCAGCGCCTTAACTCACTGTCGCAGCATCGACGATCGCGTAGTGCAGGCCCAGGAAACGCGGCGAATTTTGGATCGGCTGGTGGGTTACACTGTTTCTCCTCTGTTATGGAAAAAAATCGCCAGAGGCCTATCAGCGGGGCGGGTTCAGTCAGTTGCAGTCCGGCTTTTAGTCCGCCGAGAACGCGATCGCCGCGCTTTCCGCCAAGGGAGTTACTGGGATTTAAAAGCAACTTTGACTCCGCCTAATGCCAAGAAAGGGCAAAAGGGCAGTGAATTTGATGCCAAACTCGTTACCGTCCGCAATGTGAAAGTTGCCACAGGCGCTGACTTTGATGAAAGTACGGGGCGTATTGCTGCCGGCCGCAATGTGTTGTTGCTGAATGAGGAAGAGGCTAATGCGTTGCGCGATCGCCTCCTAGATAAACCCTGGAATGTTGCCAACATCGAGGAACGGCCCGTCACCCGCAAACCCTCGCCACCCTTTACCACCTCGACTTTGCAGCAGGAAGCTAACCGTAAACTGCGGTTGAGTGCCAGGGAAACCATGCGAGTTGCCCAAGGCTTGTACGAACGGGGTTTTATTACCTATATGCGGACTGACTCAGTGCATTTGTCCGAACAAGCGATCGAGGCCGCCCGCAGTTGCGTTCAAGCACTCTACGGTAACGAATACCTCAGTCCCCAACCGCGTAAATACACTACCAAAAGCAAGGGCGCACAAGAAGCCCACGAAGCGATTAGACCCGCAGGTAGCACTTTCCGCACACCCCAGGAAACAGGGTTAGAAGGTCAAGATTTCCGAGTTTATGACTTAATTTGGAAACGTACAGTCGCCTCGCAAATGGCTGACTCGCGCCAAACTCACATTACCGTACAGTTGCAGGTAGAAGATGCAGGGTTTCGATCCTCCGGGAAACGCATCGACTTCCCCGGTTTCTTGCGGGCCTACGTGGAAGGTTCCGACGATCCGGATGCAGCTTTGGAAGACCAAGAGGTAATTTTACCGCCTTTGAAAGTAGGCGATCGCCCTAATTGTACAGAATTAGAAGCGATCGGTCACGAAACTCAACCCCCCGCCAGATTTACCGAAGCTTCTTTAGTTAAAACTCTAGAAAGTGAAGGCGTTGGTCGTCCCAGTACCTACGCCAGCATCATCGGCACAATTATCGATCGCGGCTATGCCAAGTTAGTAGCAAATGCTTTAATTCCTACTTTCACCGCCTTTGCAGTCACGGCATTGTTGGAAAAACATTTTCCTGACTTGGTAGATACTAGCTTTACTTCTAAAATGGAAGCAACACTAGATGAAATTGCCACCGGCGAAGCTCAATGGTTGCCTTACCTGCGAAAATTTTATCTAGGCGAAACTGGTCTACAAACATTAGTTAAAAGTGGCGACACTGAGATTGATGCTAAACTTGCCCGGACTGTAGAATTAGAAAATTTACCCGCCAAAGTCTGTATCGGCAAATTCGGCCCTTACATTGAGGCAGAAAGTCCCGAAGGCATGGTGACAGCTTCTATTCCTGGTGATTTAACACCAGCAGATTTAGATCCCGAACAAATTCAAAATATTCTGCGGCAAAAAACCGAAGGCCCAGAAAAATTAGGAATGCACCCGGAGTTAGGGGAACCTATCTACATTCTTGTCGGAAATTACGGCCCTTACGTGCAGTTAGGTGTAGCAACTGAGGAGAATAAGAAACCTAAACGGACTTCTTTACCAAAAGGGGTGACAAAGGAAAATGTCACGATAGAAATGGCCGTTGGTTTACTATCTTTGCCGCGCAATTTGGGGTTACACCCAGAAACGGGGGCAAAAATTCAGGCAAGTTTAGGGATGTATGGGCCCTATGTAGTTAGCGATCGCGGTAAGGAAGGCAAGGAATATCGCTCTTTGAAAGCTGGCGATGATGTAATCACAATTACTCTAGAACGTGCTTTAGAGTTGTTAGCACAGCCAAAAGCTAGTCGGGGAAAAAGTAGCAAAACTGTCGAACCTTTGCGAGTTTTGGGTAATCATCCCGCCGATGGCGAACCAATCAATGTTTATGATGGACGTTACGGCCCTTATGTGAAACATGGCAAGATCAATGCTTCTTTACCGAAGGATGAACCTGTGGAGAATTTTACCCTAGAAAGAGCGCTCGACCTTTTAGCCGCTAAGGAAAGTTCCGGGACAACCTCTACTAGCAAGTCGAAGAAGTCAACTAAGACAACTACGGCCGCTAAGTCCTCAACTGCGGCTAAGACAACTACTAAGAAAGCGACAACTACAACGGCGACGAAGAAGAAAGCTAAGTAAGTTATTAACCTGGTTTCTTTCAAGGAACCAGGTTATTTTACAGTACAAATAAAGAGCGATCGCTCTTACCCAACTACTTGAATTATTTTACTAGACAGGCTAGAATTTAGAGATATATCTGTCTACAAGAACTAAAGAGGCAAAAACCAATGACAAGACAAGCAACGACAAACACCAGTGAAAGCCGTCCCATAAGTGAGATAGTTGCTGAAATTGCCAAAAGAGAGCTAGCTCAACTTAATCCAGATTACCGAGTAGCTTTCCATGAGGTCGGTGCAGCCGCAGAAACAGAGAAATCTCTTAGATTCGAGGAGCTTTCTGCGGAAGAGCAAGATGCTATTCGCAATGCTCTAGTTAGGGCGGGTGGTGTCAGTGCATAATGTATGAATAATTATCTCAACCAACTAAGATAGAACAATCTCTTCCTTGCTCCAACATCAGACTAACTAGAAGTAATATAAAGGATGCCCTATAGAATTGAAGCTTTCCCCGTATCAGAAAAACTGGAATACCTAGAACAAAATGATAACGAGATTTATCAACTGATCTGGGCTGAACTGAACAGAATATCACTATACGTAGAAAATTTTAGAACTGGCAGCCCAGAAATACTTAGAGTTTTCGCTGTAGGAAAGTATAGAGTTATTTATGCTGTAGATCATAAATACACGCTGCTTATAGTTTTGGAACTTTTAGAGATGCCACCTCCATCACCTCTGGGCTAATATTGTTTGAGTTGTGCTACAGCAGTTTCTAATTCTTCTGATTCATAACGCCCTGACTCTACCTCTAATGCAGCCCCATCGATTGCATCTGGATAAGCTTCTTCTAAGGCAAGGCGTAACTCTTGAGGTATCAAGTAATAACCACCTGCTTTACGTCGCTTATTCTTGCTCTGAATTTGGCGTGATGAATTGCGAATTGAAATATCTCAAGAGCGAGTTGTACGATTTTCTACCTGCTGTATTATTAGCAGTATATCACAATTGGTATTAATTCAAAAGCAGAAAGCGAAAGAGAATAATTTATCTTTCCCTTCCGCTTTTTGATTAAATTAAATAACCATTACAGACTGTCTGTTTTATTGAGGCTGACCTGGCTTATTCCCCTGACGAGAAGAGCGCATTTCCTGAAGTTTTTGCTTTTGCTCAGCAGTC
This sequence comes from Kamptonema formosum PCC 6407, assembly GCF_000332155.1. Taxonomy (GTDB): domain Bacteria; phylum Cyanobacteriota; class Cyanobacteriia; order Cyanobacteriales; family Microcoleaceae; genus Kamptonema; species Kamptonema formosum. The sequence goes on from NZ_KB235904.1 coordinate 2,476,179, forward strand.
AGAATCGCATCCATCTGACTCTTTGTATTTTCCCGAATCGCTTTGAGTTGCGCTTTTTGAGCTTCACTCAAATTCAGGTTAGGCTTTTGTCGTTGTTGCCGAGCTGTACGCAGTTGTTCTTTTTGCTCTGGAGTGAAAATAGCATCCATTTGTTGGCGGCTAGATTCTCGAATTTGCTTCATTTGTGCCTTTTGAGCATCAGTCAAATTCAGTTGATTAGATTTCGCTCTCGCTCCACCTGCTCTACCTGGTTGAGCATCAGTAGCAACGGCATTATTGGTAAATGCAGGAATTACAGGAGCAGCAGCAATAATTAAGGCAATTACTCCGGGCAGAAATAACAAATGTTTCTTCATTTTGATCGCTGTGATAAAATTTAAGTGGTTGGTGTAAACCAGCCTGTTTGCTTGTTGTATTCTTTTAGACAGGGTGAGGTTGGGGAAAGGTTCACTGTTCGGAAAAATTTGTTTTTTCTGTGACTTGAAAGATAGATCACCATTGACCTTGAGTGCGAAACCCGATTAATAATGGCAGGCTTTATTAAGTAGGACTTAAGCTTGGCTTCAGAAACCGGGTTTTTGAGATCGTATGTGGGTAAGGGCGAAGTATTTTCGTAAAAAAACCCGGTTTATGAGGTTGGGTGCGTAAGCCCTGTTAAGCCTACTGAGTGTATGCTGGCTTTTCAGGAAGATTCCCAGGAATGCACGCAATTAAATTAATGCAATCAATCTAAAGGCAGATATTTATAGTATTTTATAAATCTAATTAGAGTACCCTAAACTACAACCAACGATAGTTTATTCCTCATTTTGTTTAAGCTAGTCTTGAAATATAAAGCAAAGATTTTTTTTGAATAAATACTCAGGAGTAACCTCATGTCTATTAGCAAACAAACACCTACAGACGAACGCATTGAAGAAAATATGGAAGCTCCTCACTACGATCGGGGAATTACTCCGGCGGAGACAGCAGCGCGTCAAGAGCGTGAGGGAGAGGGTTTTATGCACATTCGCACAGAAACAGATTTACAAGATTCCAATATTGACGAGCCAGCCGATCCTGATGCTATTCGGACTACGGATGGTTACACCGTAGATAAAGAGGGTTTAGTCAACAATTATGCGATCGAACCCGAAATGTACATTAATGAACCCGGCGACTTGCGGGCAAAAGAGGAAGCAGAAGCTCGCGAGCGTGCCGAAGCAATCAAAGCACTCAAAAAAGACAACGACGAAACTGGAAAGCTGACAATGGAAGAGGACGCGCGCGGTAAAGGGCCGGGAGTTATCTAGGGTGAATAGTTAACAGTTAACAGTTAACTGTTAACTGTTAACTGTGGCGAATTTTACATCAAACCTGCGATTTCGTAGAGCCTTTTAACGAGAGTCAAAATTTTAGAGCCGTACTGCACATCAGCCGCCCAGCGTCCGCTAAGCTGATCTACTAAAGGAGCAATTCCCCGTGTGACAAAGCGAAATCGGGGATCGACAAGCTCCTGCACTAATGGCTCTGTGCTGGCGTAAGCTTTTAAATGTTGAATGTGAGCTCTTACGCCAATTCTGGCACTAGGAAAAGATGCAGTTTCCGTAGAACCTCCTACAGAGCCCAAAGCGGCAAAATTATTTTGAGTCGGGCGGATTTCTCCGCCAAATCGCAGGAAATTAGTTTCTAGGCACATTTGAGAAAAGGCAAGATCGTAGTTAACGCCCTCAATAGTCCCTTCCTCTCGATAAAGCTTAGCTATATCGGGAAAATTATTTAAAACATTCTCGTTATTCGTCTTTAAAAACATCATTAACTGCACTTCAGTTGCACTTCCTGGTGTCATAATTTTGTCGATGTTACCCGGATCGATCTTAAAGTTAGACCGCAAAACTACAGCGCGGTTGGGATTGTCCCAAGTCACGGAAATATTAAAGTCTCGCAGTTCAATTGCTTTGACATAAACGATGTTTTTGTAGTTGACGCGGTTAACTCTGGAAAGCTTAGATAAGTCAATTTTCAATCTATCTACTAAATCAATGGGGATGTAGGAATTGCCATTAATTAAAACTCCCTGCTCTCCATAAATTTGACCGTTGATGTTGATTTTGATCGGAAAATATGTATTGGGGGGGGGAGTGGGGATGGAACCGCCTGTAATCCACATTGACAAACCATCAGCGATTCCCAAGGCGATGTCGCGGCGGCGAGTTTGAATTAAGGCGCGATCGTCGGGGTTAGTGAGATAGCCAATTTCAAGTAGTACCGAAGGAATGAGAATCCATCGGCAAAATATCAATCGCCCCAAACCAGTAGCGCTGTCTGGTTTCGCTCCACGATTGGGCAATTGGGGAACCCGCCGCAGCAAGGCCATGATTAGCATTTCAGCATCAGCTTTGCGTTCGTTATTGGCTGCAATGTAAAAAATTGTTGCGCCGCGAACAGAAGGGTTAGAAGCCCCGCTAGCTTGGATTTCTAAGGCTAAATCGCCTTTGCGAGAGCGGGCGTTAATCCAGTCAATAGTTTGTTCTTGAGAGAGTTCGTCGGGTGCTGCTATAATTTCGACAGCTCGCGATCGCAATTCAGCTACCACCAAGTCGCGAATCAGGATCATTTCCTTGGCTTCTGTTGTACCACCTGCGATCGTTCCGGGATCTCTTGCTCCATTTTCAAAGCCACCGTGAGCTGCTGATAAAAAAATTCTAGCCATATCTTTTGGATTTTAGATTTTAGATTCAACTAAGTCAATTTAAAATGTTATAGGAATATTTGATAATTTGTGAACTATATTTTTTTGAGCGAACCGCAGAGGCGGCACAGGGGAAGAGTCACAGCAGAGATGATGTTTTTTATAACTGATTTGGGGTAGCTCCCAGTATTTTATTGACCATTCGTTCATTGAATCTCTTGATTAAGTTTCCTCTGATACGCCCGTCGAAAGTGGACTAATTAGTGATGGGTCAAATGGTAGGTAATTACTGTAGGTTGATTGACCTATAAAGTATTGCCAATATTGGTTTTCGCGAAGTTGTTTTACTGTTTCAAGCGTTCCGATGCTCAGGAAGAAGGGAATAGGTAAGTCTTAACCGCCAAGGCGACATCAGACGCGATGCCTCCGACTGGCTACGCCTACGATTGCTTCCACCCTCTTTGATTGCCTCCTGCCTTCTGCCATATTGTAAAGTTTTGAGACAAGCACTCACGTTATCTCTAAAAAATCTGTATCATAAATTACAGAATTAATTTTTCTGCGCCTTCGCTTTGTGTTGAAGCCTACAACCTCACCTTGGCGCAGCCCGTTCGCCCCATAAGGATTAATTATGAAACTTCAATCAGATATTCGCGCTTGGCAACCGCCAGCAAGTATTGTAAACGCAGGCGTGTGGGATAAATTTCGCGATCGCTCTACCTCAGCTTCACCCAAGTTTGCTCCCTCCACCTGGGTCAAATTATTTAACCCTCCGACAGCCTTCAGCTTTGATGAAGCTTGGCTTTTGTGCCAATATTCTGAAGATAAATGGCTAGCTTGGATTCCTGACTATGGCGAAATTTTGCTCGGCATTGATGAATTTTGTAGCCAGATTTAGATTCAGTCTCAAAGTAAAAAACGAAATTATTTGGAGGATGGGTTGAGCGCTTTGGGAAACCCATCCTACTCTTGCGATTTGTTAACAGTTAACAGTTAACAGTTAACCGTTAACAATTAACAATTAAAATAAAAGAGGCATGAATAAATCCCTCAGCCAATGCCTCGGACTCCTACCTTAACATTCGATCGCGGTACTCTACTCCTGCATCCACCACCCAGAGGCAAAGCCTGGGTGGACTTTGCGACGTGGGACGATCGCGTGGAAAAATTTCGGATTCCGGCTATTCACTATCGGCCTCTGCTAGAAGCGTTGCAAGCGGAACGCCTTAACTACACTGACGACGCAAAGGGATATCAACAACTCGAACTCGTCCCCAGCGTTGAAATGCCGCCCTATCAGCATCAAGAAGAAGCCTTAGCAGCTTGGCAACAAGCGGGTAGTAAAGGCGTTGTGGTACTTCCTACGGCATCGGGCAAAACTTACCTCGCACAATTAGCGATGCAAGCAACTGGTCGCAGTAGCCTAATTGTAGTGCCAACTCTGGATTTAATGCACCAGTGGTATGCGAATTTAAAGGCAGCTTTTCCCGATATTGAAATCGGATTGCTAGGTGGTGGTTCGCGGGATAAAACGCCAATTCTAGTGGCTACTTACGACAGTGCAACCATTCACGCTGAAACTTTGGGTAATAAATATGGTTTGCTAGTTTTTGACGAGTGCCATCACTTACCGACTGATTTTTATCGAGTGATCGCTGAGTATGCGATCGCACCCTTCCGCCTTGGGTTAACAGCAACACCCGATCGTTCCGATGGCCGTCACAGCGACCTCAACGCCCTGATCGGCCCTACAGTTTTCAGTCGCACGCCCGAACAACTGGCAGGGGGCGCTTTAGCTGAACATAAGATAGTTCAGATCATGGTCAAATTGTCAAAGGAAGAGGGCGATCGCTACCAAGAACTGATTAAAATTCGTAACGAATTCTTAAAACAATCCAATATTAAGCTATCCAGCCTTGAAGGTTGGAAAAACTTTGTGATGATGAGTGCGCGATCGCCTCTCGGTCGTCGTGCCATGTTAGCACACCGCGAAGCCAAAGAAATCTCGCTTTGTACAGATGGAAAAATCAGAGTTTTGGCAGGCTTACTTGCCCAACATTACCCCCATCGCACTCTAATTTTTACCGCAGATAACGCCACTGTTTACCGCGTTTCCCAAGAATTTTTAATCCCAAGTATTACCCATCAAACGCCAGTTAAAGAGCGCCATCAAATCCTTACCCAATTTCGCAGCGGCGAATATAACACTTTAATTGCTTCCCACGTTCTAAATGAAGGTGTTGACGTTCCCGATGCCAGAATAGCTATTATTTTATCCGGGACGGGAAGCGAACGGGAATACATACAACGTTTAGGACGAGTGCTTCGTAAAGGCAATGATGAAAACAAGTTAGCAATTCTCTATGAAGTAGTTACAGAAAACACCAGTGAAGAACGCACTTCTCAGCGGCGGCGGGGGGAAAGCAAACCGGAAAAACCTAAAAAATCTAAAGAGAAAGAACAAGAACAACCAGAATATGAGCAATTGGAATTTATTAAGCCAACACTAATCTATGGTGTAAATCAGCCCACTACTAGGCTAGCTGCTGAAACTCCGGCGAAATGGGGAGAAAATCATGATGAAAGTCAAGATTGAGTATTACTAATTAGTGTAATCTCATGTTATAATCTTATAATTATAATACTTACTCAGAGAACCACAGAAACCGGGTTTCTTCGCTTATTGATCGCCAGAAATCGGTTTTATTCAAGAAACCCGATTTCTCTGTACCTCACTTACCTGGAAAGTGCTGTAACATGGAGAGTGCGTAAGTCCTAAATCGTTCGACTTAGATAGCAAAAAAAATGAGCAATATCTTACAACTAAGTAACTTTAAAATTTTCCAGAAAAATACTGGAGTCTGGGAAGGAAACTGGACAATTCTCGATGGAGACTGCAAGGAAATCCAGAGATTTATAGCGGTTGTTACCCAGAGAATAATTGACAATCAGTGGAGACAAACCAATGTTCAGACATATAGCAATGGCAAAATTGAAACTCAAAACTTTATAGGTTATGTTGTTGGTGAAGGAAAAGTGAAAATTGAAAGTCCCAACCCGCCTTTTTCCAACTATAATACATTAGCCACAGAATTTGGAGACGATCTGATAATTTTTCAAGTGTGGGACAACGCCAATGGTAGTTTGAGGGCTATTGAAACTATTAATCTGGTCAGTGCTTATGAACGAATCCGCACTACTCAAAGCTTGACACCAGAAGGAAAACTCAGAGGAGTGATGGTAATTACTGAACGGAAAATTGAGTAAAAAATTTCCCTGCTTATGTTACCGAGTGATTTATTAAGTCATCGCCAAAATGGTGAGTCAATCATCCCGCTACGCCTCAATATCGATTCCAGAAACCTAGATACAGCTAGCGAAATGATTGCCTGTTTTCAAGCAGCAATTGGCACAACTCAAGGCGAACTAGATCGAGGTTTACAAGAATTAGAAGGCGATAGTCCAGACTATCGCCTTAAGCGAGGATTTGCTCATCTTCTCAGAAGTGGTTTTTGTACATTTGAGGTAGTTAGTCCCCTAGAACCATCTGAGTTAAGGCAGCGAATTTTTGCCTTAGCTTCTCAGTCAATACCTAGCAGTAATTCTACGCTGTTAACTCTTGAAAAAGTAGCAATTGAACTGAGTCAAGAGTTAAATAGAGAGGTTTTGCCTACAGAATTGAGTTTTGGTTTATACGCAGATTTAGCCGAGAATAAAATCCTTACTCAATTTGATGCACCAACGCCAGAAGATTTATTACATAGATATAATGTTTCTCAAGTCCAAGGTATATTTTATCGTGCCAGTCACGTTCAATTAAACGCCCATCGCAACGATCCAGGGGAGTATAAACTATTATTTCGCTATCTTAAACTCTTTCAATTAATGACTTATATTGAAGGTGATGCCGATCGAGGTTTTACTCTGACAATTGATGGGCCTGTAAGCTTATTTAAGCCAAGCACTCGTTACGGTCTTGCTTTAGCTAAAATGATACCAGCGTTGCTGCACGTTACCAAATGGAGTTTGCACGCGACTTTACAAAATCGTGACCCTTATAGTGGTGTTTGGAAAACAGGTAAATTTACTTTTAACTCGGATTGCGGCTTGGTTAGTCACTATCCCCCCGGTAAACCTTATGATAGTATGTTAGAAGCGTCATTTGCTGGTAAGTGGGATGCGCTAAAAACAGAATGGCGACTGGAGAGAGAAGTTGATTTAATCCCAATTCCTGGTAGCGTGATGATTCCAGATTTTCGGTTAGTTCATCCCGATGGCAGGTCATTTTTATTGGAAATTGTCGGTTATTGGCGACCAGAATATTTGCAAAAGAAATTTTCTCAAGTTCGACGTTCTGAATGCGATAATTTGATTTTGGCGATTTCAGAAAGATTGAATTTAGAAAAAGCGGGGGTGCAGGTGAAAGATGTGCCGGCTAAGATTATCTGGTTTAAAGATAAATTATTGCCCAAGGCAGTGCTGGAAGTGCTAGATTAAGTAGTCGGATATAAATATAATTTACCATGTCATTGCGAGCGAGTAGTCGGATATAAATAAATTTACTCATGTCATTGCGAGCGAAGCGGAGCTTTTCTCTTGGCCTTGCGATTGCTTCGCTTCGCTCGCAATGATAGATCAAAGAAACCGGGTTTTTTACGAAAATACTTCGTTTTTACCCACAGATTCTCTCAAAAACCCGGTTTCTGGGGCCATAAACGAGCAATAGAGTGCTTAATAACACTCAATTATAAGAGGGTTGAATAATTATTTGGTGAGTACATTTCAATATTATTAGATGAGTGACTGGGTGGCATTGACGATCGCTTGCAGTTGGCGATCGCTACTCTTGAAATCACAACGATGGACTTCCTTAAAGAATCTTAGGTTGAACGATCGCTAAAGCCGATCGCAACGCCTCAAAGCGGTTCTCCATCAGGTGAATTTGTGGCGACACACCCCCATCTTCCACCTGAGACAATTTGTTGCTTGTAGAAAAACGTTGCAACTGAAGTTTTTCAATGCGGCGCTGAACCTGTCCGGGTGTCACCACAATCCACACATGACGTTGACGCTTCACTGCATTTTCCACCATCGTTTCCACCGCCAAGGCCGCTGTCACCCCAATTGACGGCACTTCGCTCAAATCTAACACCAGAGCCTGATAGTCTTTAACCATTGACATCCGCTCAGAGATGATCTTCGCAGCTCCAAAACTCAAAGGCCCCCCCAATTGAAATAGCAAAATATCTTCCCCGGACTGGATTAATATCTCTTGTTCCCCCAGACTCAAATTATGATTAGACTGAGCCGGATTAGTAATAGCTTGAACGCGATCGCTCTGCAAATCCGTCAAGCGTTTAATCGTTAGTAGGTTAGCAATAAACGCCCCTACCACCACAGCCGTAATCAAATCCACAAAAACCGTCAGCAACAGCACCAAATACATCAATCCTGTGCCTTTGAAGGATAGATGATGGGCGCGTTTAATAAATCCCCAGTCAATAATATCAATCCCAACTTTCAGCAAAAGACCCGCCAGCACAGCGTGAGGAATTACCGTCGTTAAAGGCCCCGCCCAGAGCACGATCAGCAACAGCACCACCGCATGAATCATCCCCGATAAAGGAGTTTTGCCCCCAGCCTGCACATTTACCACCGTTCGCATAGTGGCTCCCGCCCCTGGTAAGCCCCCAAATAAGCCAGAAATACAATTGCCAATCCCCTGACCGATTAACTCCTTATCAGAATCATGCTGCGTATGTGAAATACTATCTGCCACTAAAGAGGTTAACAAAGAGTCGATCGCACCTAAAATTCCCAACATCAGCCCATAGCGAAAAATCTCCTTCATCTCGCTAAGGTTAAATGCAGGGATTCGCAACGTCGGTAATCCCGTAGGAATTGCCCCAATGCGCGGGATATCTGCATCGCGAAATAACACCACTGAGATGATAGTAACGACCACCAACGCCAACAGAGGCGAGGGTACGATGCGATTAATCTTGGGCGGTACTGCAAACACTAATACCAGCGTCAGCAGCCCCAGCCCCGTTGCCACAGGGTTTGGCTGACTGAGATAGGTCGGTAACTGTTGTATTGTTCCCCAGACTCCGCCTGTTCCTTGATAGCCCAGTAGCGGCGGAATTTCGATCGAGATAATGATGACCCCAATCCCCGACATGAAGCCAGAAATCACGGTATAGGGCATCAGGGTAATGTACTGTCCCAGACGCAACACTCCGAACAGAATTTGGAAGAGTCCCCCCAAGATGACGACAGTAAACGCCAGCGCCAACCCCGTATCCGGGTGACGTGCGACCAAAGCAGCGATGACAGTAGTGATCACCACCGTCATCGGGCCAGTGGGCCCCGAAACTTGAGCGGGAGTGCCACCAAATAAAGCAGCGAAAAAGCCGACAAAAATTGCGCCATAGAGACCTGCGATCGCTCCCGCCCCAGAGGAAACTCCAAAGGCTAACGCCAAGGGTAACGCCACAATTGCCGCAGTCAAGCCACCAAATACATCGCCCCGCAGGTTCCGCAAATGAATGCTGTTTACAAGTTTGATCGACACGGTGTTATTTAATATCCAGGGTTTGAGCAGATGATACTGCTGTTGTTACTGGAATAGCAATACAGGAATATTAATGGTGCGAAGCATTGGCACGGTTGTGCTGCCAATAACTAGATGCCGAGCGGCTATGCTCATAACCACTTATATAGCTAGGGACTACGATGCTCAGGGCTAGGGACTAGGGACTACGATGCTTCGATGCTCAGGAAGAAGGGAATAGAATCAGCGCGTTCCAGCAATCGATCGCCTCTGGAATTAAGACCAGCGCCACAACTGCAATCGCTACAAGATATTTTTGAGTGTATAAAACCGCTCTTTCTGGCACGATTGAGCGACGATTCTCGGACAAACCTAGTTTTTTGCTTAATCCTATCCCAGTCACAACTTACACATTCCGACCCAAAAAAGAGGGTCAATTGTTGCAGATTTTACCGTAATGTAATTCCCCCAAAAGTAAGGAAAAAAATAAAAAAATTTCTTACTTTTTCCGCGTTTTTTTATACCTAAAGATATATAACCAAAGATTTAACTTACCGTTAAGCTAAAGTTAACCAAGTTCACTCACCATCGTTATAGCTGAGGGCAAAAAATCTGCTTGCACGTTGAGTTAGCTTAGATTTAGCTCAAAGCAAGCTCAGTCAAACATTCAATTACTCTGCCCTGGGTGTGAACCAAAGTTTAAGTAAAAGTTAAAAATTAGGTTCATGAAATTTACCCTTTCTCTCTCTCCCTGGACAGTTAGCCGCTTCCTGATCCAGGTAATCTTAGGTCTTGCCTTACTCTCCATTGCTGGGCAGTTGATGCTTTATTTCCTACCCGAACACCCGTTTATAACTTACTTCGCAAACGCCTTCAATTTAGATAGCGAACGTAACATTCCTACGCTTTACTCGGCTACAACATTGCTGTTTTGTGCAATCTTACTAGGCGCGATCGCCTATGCTAAAAATTTAGAAAAAGCTCGGTATACGCGCCACTGGATGATTTTATCGGCTATATTTTTTTATCTCTCTGTGGACGAGGCAAAACAATTACACGAGAAATTAATTGACCCGATGCAATCTTTACTTAACGCCAGCGGCTTTCTTTTATTTACATGGGTTGTTCCCGCCGCCATTTTTTTAGCGATATTCGGGCTATATTATCTGAAATTTGTCGCTCACCTTCCTATCAAGTTCAAAAAGTTATTTTTGATGGCAGGATTTGTATACGTTGGAGGAGCCTTGGGTATGGAATTACTTGGGGGATACGAGGCTTCTGTGAATGGGATAGAGAGCGTAATCTACAAAATCTTAGCGACTATTGAGGAGGTTTTAGAGATGCTAGGCATCGTTATCTTTATCCACGCTTTGCACTCTTACATTATCGTATTATTAAATGAGTTGATTCTCGAAGTTACCCTAGAGGATGCTACTCAGATTTTCGCCAGAAAAATGAGAACTGCAACACTTACTCCTGAGAGTTACTCACAAGATGTAACTTAGTCGCAGTATACTCAAAACCGTTATTTCCACCCTCAAAAAATAAAGACAATTTGAATCTCCCAGCTTGTATCCTGACGAATAATTTCAATTTGACTAATAAATTCTCGAAAGTAGAATCGGCGCTCTGATTCTGACAAATCTAGCCAGAATTGCGGTAGAGAAACAGCTTGAGCAATTGAGCGCAAATTCACAGGCGGAAGCTGTGCGAGTTTGCTTTGCAGTTCGGAAATTTCTGTACGCAGTTTATAACTTCGCAATTCTGCGGTTTCTACATCTAAAATCCCCTCTTCAGTCAAAATAGGTAATCGATCGATAATTTCTTGCTTAGCTGCGATCTCGCTCACAATTCCTCCTTTAATTCCCTCCATATCTGGCATTGTTAATTCTGCCACAGCCAGGGGCAGATCTCGACAAATTACCTCAATAGTTTGTGATAATATCTTCTCATAAGATAAGGCTTTGCACTTAGGTTTTTGGGGACAGCTAATCGGCCGCAAATAAAGATATTCTTGGTCTTTGCGATGGGATGTAACTTTAGCAACTGTCATGGCTGAATCGCACTCTTTACAAACTACTAAACCCGCCAAAGAACGGGGGGCGCTAGCAGTGCGGGGAGGGAGCCTCTGATTGCGGCGCAGAAGGCGGTCTATTTGGGCCGCTTCTTCTCTGGAAATAATCGGAATATGAGTATTAGAAATTACCTGGTCGTTTTGATATTCTAAATCCCCTCGATAGACGGGATTTGTCAACCAGCGGCGACCCGTGCTGACAGAGATTTTCTTGCCGTACTTCTTGGCTAAATAACGAACAGAACCCCGCAAGGAACCATAGAGCAAAAAGTGTTCAAAAAAGTCTTTAACGGCTGGTGCAGCGCTGCGATCGACAGTATAGCGGTCTTTTCCCCGCCGATATCCATAGGGCGCTTTTCCGGGAGGTGGAAGAGCTTTGATCCGGTTTCTAGCGTGTCCTTTGCGAATGCTGCGGCTGTGTTGACTCTGTTGAATTTCGTTAAGTAATTTGAGTAAATCGGTAATAGTTGAAACTTGACTATTAGCTGTTTTTCCCTCTATAATTAACTCAATACCGAGAGCTTCAATTTGGGAGAGGCGATCGCAGACTTGCTGCACAGTATCGCCCAGTTCTTCCACGCGCTGAATTAATAGATATTCTGGGGGTTCCGATTGGCAGTCTTTTAAGAGTTGTTGCAGTTGTTCGCGTCCCCCTAAATCTTGATAGATGCGATCGACTTCCCTTTCCCAAATTGATGCTGGCGGTGCTATTTCAAGTAGAGGATCGCTATAAGAATAAGCAATTATTTTCATTATTCGCTGAGTTCAATTATGTTACCATCTGGGTCTTGAGTAAACAAAGCATTGCGACCTGATGCACTCATTTGTATGGGGCAATTGTGGGCAATCAATTGTTCTTTAGCTTGGTTTAAATTCGCAACTGAAAATGCTAGATGTCGGTTGCGCCCCCATTTTTCAGAATCTCCGCGATCGTCTATAATTGTTGACGCGGCTAGTAAATGGATTTGGAAGTTACCAATTTGATACCATGCACCTGGAAATTTTAAATCTCTGTCAACTTTGGAGAGGTTTAAGACAGTTCCATAAAAAAATTCTGATTTTTCGAGGTGACTAACAACTATAGCAGCGTGGAGAAATTGAGTGATTTGCATAATCATTAAATTGGTAATTGGTAATTGGTAATTGGTAATTGGTAATTGGTAATTGGTAATTGGTAATTGGTAATACCTAATGGCTAATGGCTAATGGCTAATTACCCATCTCCCTCATCTCCCCCATCCTCCCCCATCTTCCCCATCTCCCCTGCCCCCTCTTTCCCTAGTCCCTAGTCCCTAGCCCCTAGTCCCTTCTTCTATAAATTGCTAATAGTTTAAAGCTTTAGACTTTTGCTGAACAGTCGATCCTTCTTGAATTGGGTGTACGGGAATTTCAATCCAGAACTCCGTCCCCTCTCCTGGTTGCGACTCGCAGCGGAGCGATCCTTGGTGATTTTCTACTAAAATTTGACGACTAATAGATAATCCCAATCCCGTTCCTTTCCCTATTTGCTTCGTTGTAAAAAATTGGTCAAATACCCGCGATTTTACTTCTAGGGGTATTCCAGGCCCATTATCAGCAATTCGGACTGTCACATAATCGGGATGGCTAACTTCAGTGCGAATCCGAATTGTTGGCATAATTTGGCCTACTATTTCTTCCCGATTTCCCATCCCTTCTTCCAAAGCATCAATGGCATTGCTAAGAATATTCATAAACACTTGATTTAGCTGTCCTGCATAGCACGTAACCATTGGCAAATCAGCATAATCTTTAACTATTTCAATCATTGGCCGTTTCGGGTGAGCTTTCAGGCGATTTTGCAAAATTAATAGGGTAGTGTCAATCCCTTCATGCAAATCTACCTGTTTCATTTCAGTGTCATCTGTTCGTGAAAAATTCCGCAAAGACATTACAATCTGCCGAATCCTATCGGCTCCAATTTGCATAGAACATAGGACTTTTGGTAAGTCTTCAATTAGAAAATCTAGGTCAATATCTTTGATATGCTGTTGAATTTCAGGAGTTGGTTCGGAATAGTATTCGCGATAGAGTTCGAGCAAGTGCAACAAATCTTGGGTATAAACTTCGGCATGGCTAAGGTTGCCATAAATGAAACTGACGGGGTTATTAATTTCGTGGGCGACGCTGGCGACTAATTGCCCCAGTGAAGACATTTTTTCGCTGTGTAATAGTTTAGCTTGAGCTTGTTTGAGTCCGATCAGTGCTTTCTCAAGTTCAGCCGCTTGTGCTTCCGCTTGAGTAGTGGCAGCACAACTTTCTTGATAGAGTTCGAGGTGCTTGATATCCATTTCCAATTGTTCGGATTCACTCTCGTGTTGATATTGAGTGACTACTGCATCCAATGATTCTAATAACCGACCATAAGCAGCGGTGACAATGTAGTTTAAATGGGGATTATTTGGTTCTAATTCTATATCTGGGGATTGTACTAAATCTCTGACTTTAGTAATATAATCGCGTACTTGTTGGTCTAGATTCCAAGGTGGCTCAAAATACATCGCTTTGACGACCTTTGAACTCTGACCTGGTAAATTCATGCTACGATCGCCATTAATTAAGCCATTGTGGGACTTTTCCATAAGATTTATGGCATCGAGCAAGTCGGTACGCAGTTTTACCCTAACAGTCGGAACTTGAGAGCAAACTAACTTTAAAGACAGAAAGGCTATTCGCTGGGAAAGCATTCGCTGCCGACCGCTAATATTCACAACAGCCGCACTAATTTTGCGGGCAGCCCAGATGTCATCTAAATTAAAGTATTTAGTGAATTCTAACATAAGTAATAGTTTGAGAGGACATAAGTTTTTAGAGTTCATAATAATGTAATGTTTTTCTACCCTGTTAAACATTTTGTACAATGATATCCTGAAAAAATATTTTTAGTTACTCGATCCGATCAAACGGTATCTTTAATCACAAATTTTTACTGTAAATAGCTGGACTTGCAGTGAGGGCGAAAGCTATCACTGCAAGAATTATTAAACCGTTTGCTACGAACATTTGTTTAAAAGAAATCCGGTAGCCAAGGTTGAGGGCCAGCAAATATCAGAGTAGCTAGATTGAGTGCCTCATCCTCTCCTTCTTTCTTCTGCTTAGAACTTTCCACAAATTGCACAATAATCCCAATTCTCCAAATTATTGATACAATCTGTATTGTTGAGTTAACTTCAAAAGATCGACCTCCTGCCTTTTGCTGATGCTATTGACTTTAAGTCGATTATGTGCTAGGCGTTGGCTGCTCTAGACTAAATCTACGATCGCTTCCTACTACCTTGTTGTCATGTCAGGGTTTGTAAATAACCTTGCTGTCATGTCAGGGTTTGTAAATAATTGTAACTATAAAATACTCTCAAAGATTAAACTTTATTGCAAACTAGAAACATAACGAGAGTCCTGTGATACCTTCAATGGTGGTCTGAAAACGACGCAGCATAAGGGAAGGAGAACACTTTGAACTCGCAGTTGACAGAATATCCGGCTTGCTCATTGCGTGAAGATGTCAGTGAGTACGTGGCTCATCTACAACTTCACATGACTTTACAGGCTCGTAACTTAGTCCCCAATATTACGCAGGCTAAAGATAGCCGCGAACATCTGTTGCAACAGACTCAAGCTCATTTTGAGAAACGGGTGTCTCGACAAGCTCTTTAGCTGGTGAATTTTTCTCTCTTTGCGATCGCGATTTCCAAAATTTACGCGATCGCTTCTCACTTTGGGGGAGTATGCTTTTTGGCAGATTTTCGCTAATATTCCTTGGAAGTGGCTTAAATCTAATTTATATGCGTACTCCAACAGTTATAGTTTTGACTTTAGCGACCTTGATGGGAAGCGGGTTAACGAATGCGGGTTTAGCGATCGCCCAATCCTCAGCCCTCGAACCAAAAGCCAGCCATCTGCCGACAGCGACAGCCCAAACGCCGACAATTCTGACCAAGGCTTTGGTCGCAAAGGCAAGATGCCTCTCCCACAAGAAAATTAGCTCTTGTGAAACAGGTAAGATGGCTGTTGCTGAGATTGATACAAAATATCCAAGCACTATTAAAAACCAGACGGTTGAAACCGCATCTGCACAGACACAACCCGCCGACGCGGGTTGTAAAATTATATCTCCCTCTTCAGTCCGCGCAGGCGGACTTGGTTTGTGTAGCCGCGAATTCTATTCGCCCAGGCTTGGCGGACTGATTGAGAATAATCGACTGATTGAGAATAATCGACTGATTGAGAATAATCGACTGATTGAGAATAATGTAGAGACGGTAACGATCGCAGCAAAAAAAGCTCTGCCTAAAGATTTTAAATCCGCGATCGCGACACCAACCCAAAGCATCGCCAGCCCCATTCCCTCACTCTCCAGCAGCCAAAGCACCCAAGTATTCAACAGTAGCGCCCAAGAACTCGGCGGTAGCGTACAAATGAGTATAGATGAGGGAGCGATCGCTCAAGATGTCGAAGGCGCTTATGTCAGAGAAGTACAAGTCCGCTTCGTCAACTCCAAAGGCGAAGCAGTAGATAAAGGGGGCAACCCAATTCAGGGGCGGATTTCAGAAGATTTCATCCGCAGCGAAATCCAACTCAAAGCCGGGGACAATTACAGTCAGGAAGCAGTCCGCAGAGATTTGCAGCAGTTGCGGCAATTGGCTTTATTTTCCAAGGTCACAGTTTCCACAGTACAAGTCGGTACTGATATCGATGTCATCTACAACGTCACAGAAGGTCAGCCCCGCAGTTTTAACTTTGGTGGCGGTTATAGCGATGACCTTGGGGTGTTTGTAATTTTGGGAGTTCGGCAAATAATCGGCCGCAGCCAGCGAGTATCGCTGCTTTTCCAGCCTAGTATCCGAGACTTTGAGTACGATCTGCGGTTCACGAGTCCCTATCTGGCTAGCGAAGATCGTTTGGGTTACAGTTTCGGCACTTTTCGCGATCGCCGGAGTTCGGACATTTTTGACAAAGATGTTAATTTACCCGACGACAACAAAGTTCGGGAAATCAGGATGGGCGGTAACGTCAATTTCACCCGACCGATTGGCGATTGGCAGGGGACTCTGGGATTGAACTATACCAGCATCAGCACGCGCGATCGCAATTTGAGGATTGCCCGCCGCGATGAAGAAGGAAATCCTCTGACTTTAAGCGGTACGGGGGTTGACGAATTATACACTGTCTCCTTAGCTTTCACCCGCGACTGGCGCAACAATCCCTTTAACCCCACTAGCGGCTCAATTTTGACTTTGGGTACAGAACAGTCAATTCCTCTGGGGCGGGGGAACATCACAATGAATCGGTTATTAGCTAATTACATACAATACGTGCCTATACAATTGATAGGTCGAGGCGATCCCGAAGCTTTGCCCGAAATGTTTGCCTTTAACTTGCAAGCGGGTACGATCGTTGGCGACTTCCCACCCACAGAAGCTTTCCGTCTCGGTGGTAGCAGTTCTGTGCGGGCTTACACATCGGGAGCTCTTGGCACTGGCCGCAGCTACGTTTTAGCCTCCGGCGAGTATCGCTTCCCCATCAGGAATAATATCGGCGGCGTAATATTTGTCGATTTTGCCTCAGATTTAGGTTCTGGCGACAGCGTATTGGGAGAACCAGCCATTGTCCGGGACAAACCTGGGACGGGTGCGGGGGCTGGGGTAGGAGTACGAGTGCGATCGCCTTTTGGGTTAATTCGCTTCGATATCGGAGTTAGCGATCGCGGCGGCGTAAGATTCCTCTTCGGTACCGGACAACGGTTTTAAACTGTTAGTTGTTAATTGTTCGTTGTTAGTGGTTAGTTGTTAGTTGTTATTGACCCAGAAACCTGGCTTCTGCCGTGCATTTCGACAAACGTTTGACTAAACGGACGGTTGAATATTCTGGCTAACATTGCTCCAGTTACAGCTCTTATTAACGCTGAGGTTTCTTGAGTTTAGAATCTTTAGCTTTTGCCGTTGATTTCGCTGGATAATACCTAAATTTACTCAGAGCAGCACTTGCCGATTTAGCAACATTCCGATCTGTATCTCGCAGAGCTTGTTGCAGAAAAGGGATCGCTTTATCAGACTTAATTGCTCCTAAAGCTTCCACCGCAGATAGGCGTACCTGCGGCTCCAAATCTCTACTCAGCTTTCCTAATATTGGTATTGCCTGCTGCAATTCCGATCTTGAACCGTTAGCAGCAGCAATTTTGCTTAAAGCTGCTGCTGTTAACTTGCGAATATTAGCGCTTTGATGACGGGAGTACCCGATTAACTGAGGAACAAAACTGATTTGACGGGAATCTCCCCAAGCTATAATTTTATTATCTAATTCCTGAACTAATGCTTTAGCAGTGAAGTTCAATGTTGGGACTTTCTGCTCTTCAATTTCCGGCTCCAAAGGGACAGAATAAGTAGGAGTTACCGTCTCTAATTGTGGTGATTCCACAAACTCAGGAGTTGCTGTCTCTGAGGGCTGTGATTGCCAAGCTGGATTTTGTTCTCCTAACTGACTTTCATAATGGTTTTGTAACATCCTGACCGTTTGTTGTGTATAACCTTCATGGTTTTGCAACTCCTCATTGGCATTTTTTAACTGAGTTTCATAATGTTCTTGCAGTAGTCTGGTATTTCCCTGCATCTGAGCCTCGTGAGCTTGGGATTTCTCTGCGGCTAATCTTAAATCATTTTCGTATTCCTCTTGCAGCAGATTGATAGCTGATTGTTTCTGAGCTTCATAAGTTCTAGCTAATTCTTCAGCAGCTTGCATTAATTGAGTTTCGTATTGTGCTTGCAATTCACTGATAGTTGCCTGCATCTGAGCTTCGCGAGCCTGTAATTCTTCAGTGGTTTGTTTTAACTCGCTCTGATGTCTATCTTGCAGAGATTGTATGGCTGATTGCATCCTGTCTTCATAGGTTTTCTGCAATTCATCAGTGACTTGGACTAACTGAATATTGTGTTGGTCTTGTAAGGATTGTATCGTTTCCTGTAGCCGTGAATTATGAACTTGTTCTAATTCTTCTGTGATTTGTCGGCGGCGGTTTTCCTCTCCCGCTTGTAGGGATTTGATAGTTTCTTGCATCCGAGACTGGTGGGTTCTTTCCATGTCCTCGGATATTCTGCGAGTTTGCTCGCTTTGGTTTTGCTTGTGCTGCTGCAATCTCTTTTCTACCAACCAGTAGGCAACTGCCAATCCCGCCAAAAAACTTATGAGTGCTGCTATTACTAAAATCATCAGTGAAAACCCTCCAGTTTGAAGTGCGCCTGCTTTTCTGTTTAACTAATGATACAGTATTGAAGAGATGGCAAAGTATAAAAATTGCTAAACTGCTACCTCTCCAAAGCCACTTCGCAGTCGTGTCTCAATGGAACACCCATTACCAACTCCCACCACTCGCGCTCATGTTTTTGTTTCGGGAACTGTTCAAGGTGTTGGCTATCGTTACTCAACTATGAATTACGCCAAGCGATTTGGCGTGAATGGTTGGGTACGAAATCTTGCCGACGGCAGGGTAGAAGCTGTGTTTGAAGGAAGTATAGAAGCCGTGCAATCGATGATTTCCTGGTGTCGCATTGGGCCGATGGGTGCTGTAGTTAAAGATGTGGCGATCGAGTATGAAGAACCGGAGGGAGATCGCCGATTTGAAATTCGCCGTTTCTAACTGTAATGACTTCAAATAATCGGGCAACTTTGCTCAAATCTTTGTCTCCCGGTGCTATTTCTAAACCGCTGGAAAGGTCAATGCCGCTAGGTTGAAGTTGTTTGAGGGCAGCTAATATATTATCAGGAGTTAAACCGCCGGCAAGTAGCCAAGGACAACTAGGTTGAAACTGTTTTAAACTCGTCCAATCTATCGTTTTACCCGTACCGCCTAGCTGGTTAGGATGATAAGCATCTAACAGTAAGGTATTAACATGAGCGGCGTAAATAGCGGCTTTCTCTAAAGTTTCAGGTGTTTTTACTCTCAAAGCTTTGATAATTTCAACTCCGGGTAAAAACTGCTGGAGGCGATCGCAAAATTCTGGGCTTTCATCTCCATGCAACTGCACGCCATTTAATTGAGACCGATCGACTACTTGACAGATTATTTCTAGTGTGGTATTAGCAAAAACCCCGATGCGATCGATATTCTGGGGTAACTGCTCGACGATCGCCCGAATCAACTCTGGCTGAATATACCTGGGCGATGCTGGCACACAGATAAATCCCAAGGCCCCCGCCCCTAGCTGCGCGATCGCTTGCCCTTGCTCTAGCTTCGTAATCCCACAAATTTTGACTCGCACGATCGCACCTCTCTGCCGCAGTTGTATCAAAATATAAACTTATTGTTAACTATTAAAACAAATTTTAGTTTGTGGCTAAGCACTATTTATAATTTTTGCATTCAATTAGTCCCAGCAAGCAGCCGTCCAGACAGCCTGTTTGGGCGTTGATATAAAATTGGTTCTGGTCAGAGAGTCCATTTTTCATGGATTTTCAGAATTTAGGTGCCAATGACTAAACTCACATTCCTTTCTAAGTTTATCAAAGGAGATTAGGAACTTGATTTACTCTGCTTTACTTTTGGCCGTCGGTCAATCTACTACACCCCATACACCAGAATGGTCTCTCGGTGTAGGGCTAGTAATGATTCTTGCCAATCTATTCGCGATCGCGATCGGCTACTATGGAATTTCCAAGAACAACCGAGGCAAAGGCCCAGCTTTACCCGTTGACCTACCAGGTATGTTCACAGGATTTGGCGTACCTGAATTATTAGCAACAGCAAGCTTCGGTCACATCCTGGGAGCCGGAGTTATCTTAGGTTTAGGCAACGCTGGAGTCCTCTAAATCGTCCAGAAATTAACAATTAAAAATTAGAAAGCCGGAAATCGAGCGGCAAGTTTTAATTGTGAATTAGACGTTTCAGAACTTACCCATAATGTAACGCCGCCGTCCCGCAGGTTCAAAAACCGGGTAATTCGGTGGCGTTATAAATAGTAGAAAAATCATGTTAACCCTAGTTTGTCACTCTAGGAAGAGTAAAATAGAAAGAGAAGTGTAAATGGGAGACATAGATGATGATACAGCCCAAAATTCCACAACCTACCATTAGTTTCATCGATCAATATTGTGGGAGTTATCAAAAAATATTTCCAGAAGTTAGAAGCTATGAAGCCTTTAAGCAAATTATTATGGGGATTTTGACACCAAGCAAAAGAAAAAGTTTAGTAACACTATCTAAAATCAATACTCCGGACAGTTTTGGAGTAGAGAGGCAAGCGAAAGCCCACAAAAGAGTCAGTAAAATTTGAATCTAAAAGGCAGAAAAAAAGACACTCTTTAAGTTAAGCTAAAAAAGCACACCAACTTAACAGACTGCATACATGAATATTATTGAATCCATTTTACAACAAATGTCAGGGGTGAGTCAAGCCCAAAAAAAGTTTATAATGACTTTACTTTCCACAATCGTGCTGGTTTATGCCAAAGTGAAATTCACCAACCTGGGTCGTTATAGTTCTGCCAATGAAAAAACTTATCGGCGGCAATTTTTCCAAAAGTTTGACTGGTCTCACTTCTCTAAACTTTTTATTAAAAAGCCTTGAATCAAGAGCGCACAGTTATTGCCGTTATTGATTGTTCTTTTCTGAGAAAAAGTGGTAAAAAGACTGAGGGAAAAGCTTATTTTTATAATGGTATCGCCGTATTTTCAATGGCCTCTTATAAACGCTTGGAATTCAATCGGCATCTACTTTCTACATTTATTAGCAAGTTAGATTTAGACAAGGACTTGATTTTAAATCATCCTAACCTCCCTTCAGTCTTGTCTTATGGTACTCTGGCTGCTTAAAAACTGTCCGGACTATTGATATTGGCAAAATTAAATATCAAGATGTAGGCAATATTTATGGAGAAAAAACTTGGATTGAATATGGATTTAGACAAAGCAAATCTGAATTAGGTTGGTCGGACTTTCATGTAACTAAATATAATGATATTGCTAAATGGTGGTCAGCTATTTGTTGTGCTTTTCTATTAGTTAGTATGAGGGCTATTTCAACTCAGCCTTCGGAATTATCTGACTTATCAACTTGTCAATCTGAACTGAATAGTTATCTAGCTGAACATCCAGACTGGGATTTCAATCAAGGCTGGAAATCAATGCTAAATAATATGCAATTACTATTATTACCACTATTAGCCCTCAAATTAGTTGAACCTTGGTTGAAGGTAATGCAAGCTCCTCTATTAGTTAGTAGCTTTAATACTTTAATTGGTCTGGTTAATCTCTGTGCTAATGCCTTAACAGGGACTAAATTAAATGCTATTCACCAATTTTCTTCTGCCTAGAGTGACAAACTAGGGGTAATCCGAGAAAATAGCTCTCCCGTAAAAGAATTTGGGCTATTGAAGAAGTTTCCTGGTGCTGCTAAAACATCTTCCCTAAACAAACAAAACCCGCGAAGGCGGGTTAGGGAGTCCGTAGATGCGGACGTTGTTTATGTAGACGCGATCTTCAATTAGTTTCGCACTCAAGCACTTTTCAACCAATTCTTGTACAAGTTTTCTTTAACCATACTTTGCCTGAGCACTTCGACTAGATACTCTTGAGCTTGCTCTAGACTCAGGTGCTTGACTTCATCGCGCAAAACTTGCAGTTTGAATTGTTGTTCTAAGCTAAGACCTGTGGGCATTTCCATAGTTCACTCCTCCAATCTATAAGGGAGATATTTTAAGAACGACGTTGGCTTGGGTTCTTTGTATCCCCTTAATTGTAAATTATAGTTACATAGTATTGACAATCTGTCCAAAGTAAACATTTTTGGACTTATCTATGTAGCAAAAGTACATCTAAGTGTGTATGGCCCTATCATAAAAGGGTGAAAACCAGGCAGGATGAGCCAAAGGAGCTAGTCTAATGGACGCAATGGAGTTTTTTCAAAGAAGTGCTGGCCTGTGGCGATCGCAGCGCAGCATCCATCACCTTGCCTTCCGACAAGCGGAATTGGGAGATTCAAATATAGAGGTGACAGCGCTGGCGGCGGACGATCCGCGAGTCGCAGAAATCTGCGCGATGCACGAAGTTGAGCCTACTCAGGCGGCAGGTGGTGCTTTTGTGACTTGGCACGGGTCAATGGCCTGGGACAAGGAAGACGAAAATCACAAGGGGTCTACAGTGTTTGCGATCGTACCCGATGCAGAAAATCCCAGACAAGGTTTGATGCTGCGAGAGCGCGGCTATGCGGAAATCATGCCCGTAGCTGGACGCTATGAGATGGATGCTGAGGATGGGTTGGTCTTAATTACAGAATACGAAACCATGAGCTCGATCGAGCGCTTCTGGTTTACTAACCCCAATGTGCGGATGCGGACAAGCTCAGTCAAACGCTTCGGCGGCTTTAGCACCTCTACTTTCTGCACGGAAATCCGGGTGGAACCAGAGTCTCAGGCAGATGCTCCTCCACAGGATGAAGTCGCAACAGAGCAGTTTTACTCCGCTCTTGGCTGGTAGGGAAGAGAGAATGGGGAGTTTTGAGTTTTGAGTTTTGACTGGCAACAGTCAGAAATTCCCCCTTCCCCTCTGTCCCTCTGTCCCTCTGGCTTCTTGCCTTTCTACCCCCTACCTCCCCTGTCTGCCAACGTCAAAAAATGTTAAAGATTGTTGCGTAATTTCAGAAAAATAAGATTTAGATTGCTAGAATCCCCTACCCTGTAATGATGGCTAGTTGTAGCAATACACTAGCTGTTGATAAAACTAGCGGCGAACTTAGGCTGTTAACCTAAGT
The DNA here is from genome assembly GCF_000332155.1 of Kamptonema formosum PCC 6407. GTDB lineage: Bacteria > Cyanobacteriota > Cyanobacteriia > Cyanobacteriales > Microcoleaceae > Kamptonema > Kamptonema formosum. Next base: position 2,499,233 of record NZ_KB235904.1, read on the forward strand.
GGAGTAAGTTCAGTAAAGGGACTTTGACATCCCTAGCTAGAGCAACTCTCTAAGTCGAAATGAATCCCCGTGTCTTCAGAGCGGGGATAGTCAAAGTGTCAACAACTTCTGAAAATTAAGATTACGGAGATTGTAACGTGGCGCTTCCTTTATTAAGCTACAGCCCTAAGAGCCAAAACCAGCGTGTTTCTGATTTTGAAACCCGGAGCGACGAGCAGCCCAGAATTTTTACAACTGAAAATGTCCTGAGTTCAGGGGACATAGAAGGTTTGATTTGGGCCGCCTATCGCCAGATTTATAGCGAACACCAGATGCTGAAAAGCAACCGCCAGGTAGCCTTGGAATCGCAACTTAAGTGCGGCCAAATTACGGTACGGGACTTCATCCGGGGTTTAGCTACTTCCGATCCCTTCCTGCGTCGGAATTATCAAACCAACAGCAACTACCGCTTTGTGGAAATGTGCGTACAGCGCATTTTAGGTCGCGATGTTTACAGCAATCGTGAAAAGATCGCTTGGTCAATTGTGGTTGTCAACAAGGGGCCCCAAGGTTTCATCGATGACTTGCTCAACAGCGAAGAGTACCTGAACATCTTTGGCTACGATAAGGTACCTTATCAGCAGCGGCGGGTGTTGCCCCAACGGAATGTAGGGGACACACCTTTTAACCTGAAAACCCCTCGCTACGGTGAATACCACCGCTCGCAGTTGGGCTTCCCGCAAATGATTTGGCAGACAAGCGTGCGTCGTTTTGTTCCTCAAGAACAACAGGCAAAGGCTGGCGATCCGTCGCAGTATTTGAATATGGCACGGCAGATGCCGGTACCTGCGGCTCCGCCGTCGCGAGTGCCTTTGGCAAATCTCAATATCGCAACTACGGTTCCTTACCGCCGCCGATAAAATTTGCTCTTGCTTGCCAGATTCCAGAGCGCCAGAAAGCTAACTGAATCTATCAGATGTGACTTTCTGGATTTTGAGTTTTGAGTTTTGAGGTTTGAGTTTTTGTTAACTCAGAATCCAAAACTCAGAACTCATAATTTTTTAGAGGGGCTAGGGGCTAGGGAAAGAGGGAAAGAGAGTCAATAGTGTCAGCCATAAGCGAGTGTCCTAACTGTTGTGACGGTTGCTATATCATCTAACGCGGTTGATTTAAAAAACGCCCCGCCAACATCATCGCATCTCCAATATCGACATCATTATCGCCATCGGCATCTAAAAAGGAACTCAACAGCGAATTTTGGCCTTGCTGCGGATCTTGAGCATTACTGCCCATTTGCAGTAAATTAAGTACCAGAGGAATCAAGACAGGAATCATAGCTTGAATTGTCCCCGGATCGATACCTGTTCTTTGAGCGATCGCCTCAGTAATTTGCGTTACCTGGTTAGAATTAAATAAACTCTGAACGGCTTGAATATTGGGAGTTGTACCGCTGTATTGATTGACAATTGCTTGAGCTTGAGCGTTACCAGACTGCGATCGCACATCTTGCAAAGCCGAGCGCACATAACCCCCTAACATCGATACTGCCATTTGAGCCATTCCCGGCTCAACACCATAGTTATTGCTCAGTTGTTGGACAGTACCAACAATATTATCCAACTGATTTGGACTAGCCTGCTGATTTGGATTGTCGATCGCGCCCAAAATTTGATCGAATAGTCCCATAGTTTCAACCTCCCTGTCTCATTGCTAAATTCTAGAGTATTTACTCATTAAACCCTTTACATCATAAATCATTATCTTTCTGACTTTAATCAAATTAAAGGTTTGAGAATTGAGGACTAAACAATTCCTCTATGAATCGCCCCTCCTCCACTTCTTAAACAACTCCGGCGTAACTAACCCTTGAGGAAAAAATATCGTCCCCAAAACAATCAACAACCCAAAAATAATTAACCGCCCATCCCGCAAAAATTGCGCCAACCAAATCGGTAAACCCGCCGTAGCTGCCAGCGCCCTCAAAACCTCCGGCAAAGCCGTAAACACCATCCCCCCTAACACCGGGCCTAAAAACGTTCTATTCCCACCAATTAACACCGAAGTTAAATAAATAATACTAGCATCAAAAGTACCTTGACGAGCATTCCAAGTATTAAGAAAGTGAGCGCTAACCGCACCCACAACCCCCGCCAAAATCGCACCCAAAGTAAAAGCTAAAACTTTATAAAAAGTCGGATTAATCCCAATCGCATCAGCCACCAATTCATCCGCACGAATAGCCGCAAAAGCACGACCTACGCGGATACGTTCAAGGCGATAAAGAAGTGCCATACTTACTAATAGTAAAGGCACTGCAACCCACAAATACTCAATCGGTGTGCCAAAAGGTTGAGGAATCCCAAAAATCCCCACCGCGCCCCCAGTGATATCCAAATTTAGCGATAAAACCCGCAGAATTTCTACAAAAGCAATCGTTGCAATTGCTAAATAAATTCCCCGCAATCGCAAAGCAGGAACCCCTACAAAAATTCCCAAACAACCACTGATAATACCAGCAATTAACATTTCCAACAACAGGAACGGCAAAGGAAATAAATTGCCTGTTTGCTTAAATACCGTAGTAGAAAGAATTGCGGCAATATAACCACCCAAAGCATAAAAACCAGGACTAGCTAAAGATAATTGCCCAGTCATCAACGGCAAATAAAGAGATAGCCCTAGCATTGCCCCTAACAGCATTGAAACAATTAAAAACCCGTAAGTAGCAAAAAAATCAGCCATTTATAATGTATTTGTTATTTATTAACTGGTAATTTTGGTCAAACTTCCCTCTTCCTTCTTCCCTCTTCCTTCTTCCTTCTTCCTTCTTCCTTCTCTAAACCTTCTGAATAAACCGCCGTCCTAACAAACCCTGTGGTCTCACCAAAAGCATAACAAACAATATAGCAAAAGCCGCAGCATCCTTATAAGCAGAAAAATCCGCAGGTACAAAAGCCTCGACTAACCCAATTACAAAACCTCCTAAAACCGCCCCAGGAATACTCCCCAATCCCCCAAGTACAATTACTGCCAAACCCTTCAAACCAAAAACAATCCCAAAGTATGGCCCTGCAATACTCACGCTAGAACCCACTAAAGTTCCCGCCAAACCCGCCAAAAAACTGCTCACAAAAAATGTCAAGACAATATACCTATCAGTGTCAATACCTAACAAACTAGCCGTAATATCATCTTCAGCTACAGCTTGCATCGCCTTACCAAACTTAGTAAAGTTTATCAGGTAAGTTAAGATAGCTACAATCACTATAGATACCCCAAAAATCACCACCTGAACAGTGCGAATTGGAATTGGTTTATCCAATGTTCCAAAGTTAATTGCCGCAGGTAAATTCCCATAAGTATTAGCAGGAAATGTGTAAATTTCCGCTCCAACCAGATATTGAATGATATTCGCGATCGCAACAGCCACCCCTAAACTAGAAACCACTGTCAATAGCGGGTCAGATTGTCGTTGGCGTAATGGTCTAAAAGCAATCCTTTCGATCGTAACCCCAACCAAACCAGCTAGCGTGCTGCCAATAATTAACGCTCCAAAAAAAGGCAATTGCACAGGCCCTTTAGCATTAGCTAGCAACCCATTAAAACCAAAAGTTCCCCCCATTAGCGTATAGGTGAAATAGGCCCCCAACGTAAATACAGCACCGTGAGCAAAATTAATAATTCCCAGAATAGAAAAAACTAGCGTGTAGCCCAAAGCAAAAATAGCATACACGCTGCCAATCGATAAACCATTGAGAAATTGTTGAATAAATTGAGTGATGTCCACATTCCCTCTTTTACAGCGGAGACTTTTCTTCAACAATTGCCGCAGAAAATTCTTTATAATTTGCTTCTACTTTGTTAAAATATGCTTGAGCATAATCCAACAAATAACTCTGCCATTGAGAAACATTTTCCGCCCAATAAATTAGCTCATCTGCGATTGCCGATCCTTGACGACCACTACTGCGTAGCTGATTCCAAGCCGTTATTTGCCCCATCGTTTTCAGCACCTTTTCTAACCGCCCTAACTTCCCATTCCATTGATCTAAACTCACCTTATCTTGAGTAGGCTGTAACCCCCGCAAAACAAATGGTTTGCCCTCCATTTCTACTGGTGAAACCCAAGATTGCGGCATAGCTTCCATCCGCTTTTGGATATTAACAATTCTTTCAGCTTCATTAACCCATTTAGGTTGTGGCAACTTTAAATAGGGAGTCAGAGAAGATGGGAGTGCTTGTTTGATATCGAGCAAATAGTTATCGTCAGGAGAACCTTTCCCTTCAACTAAGATCGCATAGCGCTTTACTCCTAAACTGCCAGTTCCAGCAATTCGTACTCCCACATCCAATACCTCAAAAAAATCAGGGTTTTGCTGCTTAGCTGCCCAATTTTTTACCAAAGATTCAAGCAACAATCGCTCATCTGAAGATACAGAAGCCGTGCGTTTATTATCAATAATAAAACGACGTTTGCCTTTTTTCTCTTCCGTCCGCCGATCCAAAAAATCTTTCCGACGGCGTAGTTTCAAACTCTCTAATAAATCTGCAACCATCCCCTCAGCCGTCGCCGCCTCTACAGTACGAGCAGTTCCTGATGCCAAAGCATCAGTATAAGCCTTGAGAAAGCAATGACACAAACTAATTGCTTCCGATTGATTTACTCCTAGCGTACCCGCACCGATCAAAATGCTAGTAAGAAAACGAGTTACTTCAAAAATACAAATTTTCCATTAACTCCATCTGCATCCATTTTAATCTGTGCTACGTAAAATGCTTTCTGATTGATTTCTCCTTGAGGCGTGAAAGAAATTTCACCCAAAGGCGTGTCATATTTCCCAATCAACAATTGCGAATTCAAATTAGTACGCAAATCGGCCAAGGGCTGAGCAGTAATGTTGGATTTAGCATTTACAGCTTTTAATGCCTCAACAAAAACCTGAACTCCAGTGAAAGCTTGAGCGCTAAATTGAGGAGGTTCTTTCTTAAATTGGCTACGATAAGCCTCTCGGAACGCTTTGTTAACTTCATTTTCATGCTCAGGGCTATAGGCTTGAGCAATCAAAACACCATCGCACAGCGCTTTACATACTGACAATACATTGGAAGTATTTAAACCATTACCACCAATGATAATCCCTTTATAACCAAGTTCTCGCAACTGTTTAATTAAGTTGCCCCCATCGGCTGCCAACCCAGAAATAATAATCAAATCTGGTTGCACGTTAATAGCATTAGTTGCTTGGGATTGAAAGTCAGTATCAGTAGTCAAGAATTTTTGCACCGTTGTCAATTCTAGCCCCTTATCTTTGACAGTTTTCTGAAAAGTTTCAGTCTCAGATTTACTAAAAGCATCATTCTGTGCAAAAAACACAGCCACTTTTTTAATGTTGGGATTTTGCTTAAGGGCCGCTGCGATCGCATTGGGGGCTACCACCGCCACAGGTGCCGAGACGCGAGCTATATATTCACCGATTTCTGGAATACCTTTAGCTGTGTTAGAGGGGGCTAATACTGGCACTTTGGCGCGATCGGCAATTGGATCGGCACTAAAAGCTTGCTGGGAAAGGGTGGGGCCAACAATACCCACAACTTTATCCTGATTGATCAGAGTTTGAAAAGCGTTGATTGCGCCCTGTTCATCCCCCCCCGTGTCTTGGAACACCAATTTAATCGGAATCCCATCAATCCCACCCTTGTCATTGAAATATTTTTCTGCAATTTTCGCGCCCGCAACTTCCTCCTGACCCAGTAAAGCAACGTTGCTGGTTTGTGCCACCCCAATCCCGATGGGAATGGCTGAAGCCGCTACAGGTGAAGAAGGGGAGGTTGAAGTTGTGGGAGATGTTGTTGTGGATGTTGAGCTTGTGTTCGCTTGACCACAGGCAATCAGCAGTGAAGCACAGGTAGCAAACAAAGTGAAGGGATGAACAGCAGGCTTTTTCATAAGCTCTAGGTAAAACACATATATGTATGTCGCCATATTTTACCTAGCTAAGGGTTCAAACCAAGATCGGAACCAAGATCGGAATAAAGGAAGAGAGGGGTAAAAAGGGAAAAGAGAGAAAATGTAGAGAATGGTTGCGATAATTCCCAGCCAGCTCAGCGGGTAGAAGCCTTACTGGGATTGACTCCAAAAAAAGTCAAAAAAACTTTGCCAAAACGCTTGACATTCCTTGGCAGTCGGGTTAGATTAATAAAGCGCCAGAAGGAAAGGCAACTGACCCGAAGCGCCCCGAACCTAGAAAAATCAATAGTTTGAAAGCACGAAGCACTATTTAAACCTCGTCAAAATTATAACGGGTCGAGAGTGAAAACTCAACACCCAAAAACAAAAAAACGAGAATCTCTTACTTAATGAGTAAGAGAGAGCCTAAAGAACTAACTTCGTTTCATCACGGAGAGTTTGATCCTGGCTCAGGATGAACGCTGGCGGTCTGCTTAACACATGCAAGTCGAACGGGTGTAGCAATACATTAGTGGCGGACGGGTGAGTAACGCGTGAGAATCTGCCAACAGGACTGGGACAACAGTGGGAAACCGCTGCTAATCCCGGATGTACCGCAAGGGAAAAGATTTATCGCCTGTTGATG
>NZ_KB235904.1:2505904-2506686 GCF_000332155.1 Kamptonema formosum PCC 6407
ACCTCTGACTTTTGATTTGATCATGACTTGTTTCTTTGCAGTCTTCAGGGCTCTTATACCCTTACAGCTTTTCCTGGTGTTTATGACGCGGTGGAACCACACCGATTCCATCCCGAACTCGGATGTTAGACGCTGCTGTGGCGAAGATACTTGGTGGGTCACTGCCTGGGAAAATAGCTCGATGCCAGGGATTTCTATTCTACAATGCCTCTTTCTCATACTCAGAAAGGGGCTTTGTTTTGTTTGAGATTGAGATCGCTGTTACTGTAGCAAATCCGCTTCTTTCGACACAATCAAATCATACAGGGCATCACCGTGCCCAAACGGGAAAATTGTACGAATCGGCTGAAACCTTTATCCCTTAAGCGTTTCAGCGATACCTATTTTCTTTCACCCGCAAAGGGCGTAATATCATGTCCGGCAAATGACTTACGATTAAACTCCAATTTTAGTCCACCAATAAAAACCAGTTAACCCTTGAATCAAATCTGGCTGTTGAAGCAGAGATTGGCATCGGTGAAATAAAACCCACATTCCGCAGATGTGGCTGGGATTTTTTTATTAGTTGTGAAAGCTGGGAGCCAATATGCTTTTGGATTGAACTTATGGGGTTTTAGCGTTACAGGAGCCTGTAAAATTTACCTAGATTAAGTAAGTTGAAAGAATTGACTTTTTCTAATATATTCATGTCGCTATATTTATCACTTCAACTCATCTTTTTAACAAAGTCAACTCATGCCAAGAGCAAATTGTCTTGACTCATAAATGAAGATTATTTACAA
>NZ_KB235905.1:0-623 GCF_000332155.1 Kamptonema formosum PCC 6407
GAAGACAATGCTCTCTGAGTTTTAAAATATTCAGCCACATCTTCCCGTTCATCAAATGGTCTGCATCTTTGTACAAGCTGACCATTGACAAGCACTTGTACTTCTTCGATGCTGTGAGCGAGCAGCCGTTAGACCTAAATCAAGAGCTAGGGAGCCAATGGGGTAACTTGCAGGCTGAGAATCTGAGCCTAGAGAGCAAACCTCTTGAGCTAGTGAATCAAAAGCTCAACTGTGAGAAATGGGGCGATATGGTTTTTGAGATAGTTTGCTATGTCCAGATGCTAAACGATAAGCTTTCAACTGAAGATTTTCCACATACAGGCCTGTTTCTGGCTAAAGCTAGGGGGGTGCTTGCTGAGATTGACACTCAAGCGGCCCTTGAGTCTGGGTTGAGACACCCCAAAAGAAGGTTTTGAGCTCCCCGAAAATTCGGGGCGAGTTCCCTCGCTTTCTTATTGAAAGAAGACGAGCAACTTTTACAGGAAAAACAAGGGGTTGCGGAACTTGAAAAAGATGAGCTTCACTTCAATAATTTTTCTCTGCGGTTGTGGGAAAGTTGATCGAAGACTCGCTGGTGTACAGCTCGGTCTATCCACATCTGATAGGTTTCTGTGTGGATCTTG
>NZ_KB235905.1:723-12578 GCF_000332155.1 Kamptonema formosum PCC 6407
AAGATTTTAAAAGGCCCGTTGCTTAAGCCTGACCATAAAGGCAAAGTCAATAAATACCGCAACTCCGAAGGCCGCAAAGCTCCGATCACTTTCCTCAAAGTATCGCTTCACTTCTGGGGGAAAGTGTTGGCACGATGGCAAGGTGTCCCCTTGTCAGAAAACACAGCAGTGCAAGAGGGTGAAGCTAAATTCTTTTGGCCCTGGGTACAAGAAAGTCGTGCCGATGTAGTCCTAGCTGAGGGAGAGAAAAAAGCAGGGTGTCTGCTAACTCTTGGTCACGCGGCGATCGCTCTCCCTGGTATCTCAATGGGATGGCGCGTAACGGACAGAGATTTTGATGGGAAGGCGATCGCACGGGAATTGCACCCCGACTTGTTGCCCTTCGATGACGGGCGCTCCATTACGATCGCTTTTGACTACCGCCCCGGTGACTGGTTCGAGTCTCCTGAATTTAAAAACGCGGCCATCCTTGCCAGACTCTTTAAAAAGTCCACAGTCAAGATTGCCAGACTACCGGGCCCGCAGAAGGGCATTGATGATTTTGCAGTTGCCGGGGGAGATGTCGATCGCGTCCTGGCTCTTGCCGAAACTGTCCAGCAATTGCAGGATGAGCGCCTGTGGCGTTCTTATAGGGGCTTCTCCCCCGACAAAGTGGTAAACCAGCGTTACCTCGACATAGAAGCGCCTGAAGAGGGCAAAATCACAGCGATTAAATCAGGACTTGGCACGGGCAAAACTCAATACTTAGCGGACAAGGTTAGACCGCAGGCTGGCAAACAGATTAACATCGGCTACCGGAACAGCCTACTGCTACAGATGGCTCAAAAACTCGATAGCTATCATCTAGACGCTCACGGCGGCTACCAGATGATGAATGACCCTGAAGCCAGACTTAGCCTCTGTTGGGATTCACTACTGAAAGTTTTGGGCATTACCCTTGAAGATGCAACCTTGATTCTTGATGAAGCCTCAAGCAGTATCAAACACTTACTCACTAGCAGCACTTGTCGGGATATTCGGCTTTCTCTTCTGGATTATCTCAAAGCGATCGCCCCTAGCGTAAATCGGGTGATAGCCCTTGACGGCAACCTTTCGGACTCTGTGACTGACTTTCTGGCTGAAGTCTTCAAAATGCCAGTGGTGAAAATTGAAAATCAATTTAAGGGCGATACACCGCCTGTCACTTTCCTTGAGCTTCCCAATGGTAGACAACGCCTAGTCAAAGCTGAGTTTGAATGGTTAGCTTACCAAATTCTTAATTCACCATGCCCCGCAGTTGCGACAGACTCGCTCAGGGATGCTGAAGCTCTAGCCAAACGACTTAAAGATGAAGGGCGCAAGGGCATTTTACTCACCAGCAAAACCGCTGTAGAGGAATGGGCTAAAGAGTTTCTGGCTAACCCTGATGAATATATCAGACGGCACAAGCCAGAGTTTTTTATCTACACCCCCACCGCAGAAAGCGGCCTCGATATCAGCATCAAGGATTATTTCTCAGACTGTTTCTGCTGGTTTGGTGGAGTCATTGGTGTTGATGAGTGTTTCCAGATGTCACGCCGGGTAAGGCATCCTGAGCGGCTAATCATCTGTTGCCCTCAACGCAAAATTAAACCGAAGTCTGACGGTGACTTTCCAAGCCTGCTCATAGAATTTATCGCCGAGCAAGCCACCGCTGAAGCTGGATTGCTTAGCCCAGAAAGTCAGATAGAGGCGATCGCCTCTCAAATCAATTCGTCTGAGACGAAAGCTTGGGCAAGAATCAAAGCTAAGGACAATGTGGAAAGTCGCAACCTTCAACGCTTTTTGTTTAAACGCTATGTGGAGGCAGGTTTCTCAGTCCAGCGTGTAGCCCTTGAGGGACTTAAGTATGTTGATGAGTATCACCAGGCAAAAGTTTTCTGCAAGGAAACTGAGGCGAAAGAGATTTTCAATGCTGAGGACATTACCCTAGCTGAAGCCCTTGAGATTGAGCGCAACTTCAATGCTCGTTGGCCAGACCGCTGCAAAGCACTCAAAGCAAAACTCAAGGCACGGCTACCAGGCATTGAGGATACTGAGCTTTGGACTTGGGGATTTATTTATCGCGTCCGCTTCACAGACCGGGACTTACTTAATCAGCTTGAGGCTGACTGGCTTTTTAAAAACACAGAGGATGCAGAGTACCTGCAACGGCAAAAGTGGAAGCGCGAGTTTAAAACTTTCCTCCCAGACCTGAGCACTCGTTGGCTAAAGCTTAAGGTGCTCTCCCGGTTGGGCATCGACAAATTTCTAGCCCCTGGTGTTGCCTGGAGGAATGACTCGCCAGAAGTTGAGGAGCTGGTCAGGCAGTGCCGCAAAAAATCAGTGGCGGCCTTGTTGGGGCATCCTGGCAAGCTTTCACCCATTCAGTACCTCAACCGGCTACTAAAAATTATTGGTGCTCAGCTAATTGGTACTCAAGTCCGCGACGGCGGCGATCGTTTCTGGGAGTATCGCTATCAAGTCGGGCCTGAGTTTAAAAAGTCCAGCCGCCCCGAAAACTGGGATGACCTTTACCCGCTAGTCTGCCAAAAAATGACTGAAAAAGTTCAGGGGCTCAAAATGTCTGAATCCCTTACCGTGATTGATTCAGAGGTTGTCACAGCTCCCCCCTTGAATATACAAAATACAGCCGAAGCTGTGACAGAAAGCTCAGCTAATCCCACAGAAAAAGTCTGGGGTGTGGCCCGCGAACTAGCGGACGTGGCGGCGCGGGTAGCTGAGGGAGCGATCGAAGTAGCTACAAACTGCTTGAGGCAAGTGATTGAGAGCTTCGGAATCGACGAAGTGTTTGCCGCGCTTGATGGCTTGCCAGAGCATCAGCGGTTAGCGGTTGAAGGTCTAGGTTAGAGGGCCCTGACCCACCTTCCCAGAAAGCCCCAATAGTGGCCCAATTACCGTGAGGAGTTGAGAGCATGACTTTGAAGATTGACAGGCACGGTCAAGCCTCGGTGTTGACCCCAGGTGAAATTGAGTTGCTATTTAACGATGGGTTCCTAACCGATCGCGATCGCACCTTATTCGGCGTGTGTCTATTTTCAGCTTGCCGCATTGCCGAAGCCTGTTCGCTGCTGACCAGGGATGTCTACGCCCCCAATAGCCGGGTTAGACCTGAGCTAATCATCCGCAAAGCCAACACCAAAGGCAAACTCGGAACCCGCACCATCCCCGTCATCGAAGACCTGCGATCGCTCCTGGGAGCTTGGCAACCACACGCCGGGGTAACTTATTTATTCCCAGGCCGCCATAGAGCGCATCACTGGCGACACCTGCACCCAGAAGCCGCCAGCCGCATCTTGAGGGAAGCCACCGAACGGGTAGGCATGGAAGGATTTAGTACCCACAGCTTCCGCCGCACTGCCTTAACCCAAATGAGCAACGCTGGCATCCCCTTGCGAGTAATTCAAAAACTCAGCGGCCATCGTTCGCTTGCCGTCCTGCAAGAATATCTAGAAGTTTCAGACTCCCAAGTTCGGGGTGCAGCGTCCGCGCTTTCGGCTCTGGGATACGTCAGAAAATATCCGTTTTCTGACGCACAGCTAGAACTCTCTACCCTGCCGTCGCTTAGGGACAAAGAGGATGTGAAAGAGCCGGGTTATTGCGAACACCCCCCTGCTAGTTGGGAATAGAAGCACGAAAATTGCCTAGCGGGTTGTGTCGCCAACCAGGGTTCTGAGGCGATAGTTGGGGATATCACATGACACAAGTGATTAAAATTGAGGGGCGAGAGTAGCCTGTGTTAGAGTAAAGGCAGGGAGTCACATGACACAAGTGATTTAGCTTAATAGACTAGAATATCTGACCGCCGCCCGAAATTGTACAAAAACGTCCCCCGGTCAATCGCAACTTTCCAGCCAGACCGCTCAACCATTTTCCCCAATTTCGGAAAAACAGGAGATGCCATGCGAGGAATCGTCTAACCCCAGCTCGCCGAATCACTTGTCACGGGGAACTCCTTAATAAAGACACGATCCGTGTGTCAAGTGGTTGACAGCACATATATTTAGTTTTAAGATAAATGAATCACTTGTCACAAGGCAATAAGCATGATTAGTCTTGAAACCATCTTAAGGCATTTACCAAAACTGGGAGTTTGGGAAGTGTCGGAAGGTCTTGAATTGTGGAAGCAAAAACTCCCAGTTGAGAAGGGGATTTACTTTATCTTGTTTTCAGACAAGATTCTCTATATTGGTTCTTCTCGAAATCTTCGTACAAGAGTTTACGAGTCATTACGTAGTTGTTGAGCGCGAAAAAAGGGGGCTTTATGCCTAACCCAAATGGAACAGCGGAAAACTTGACAAAATTTCAGCCACAGTGGAGGCAGGGCAAGACACAAACCATTCGAGTGCCGATCGCTCTAGTAGACCAGGTGCTTGCCCTCGCCCGAAAGCTAGACGGCGGTGAATCGCTTGACACAAGTGAAAAGACTACAGAGCTTTATGAGCGAGTGGGTAAATTAACTCGACAATGCGAACAGTTACAGGCAGAATGCGCTAAAGCTGTCGCATCACTTGACACAGCAGAAGACACGATAGCAGACTTAAAGAATGAGGTCGCGAACCTTAAGAGCGTGCAAGCGACTTTTTCACATGACACAAGTGAAATAGATACCATAAAGGCATCGCAACTTTCCAACCAGGCCGCGCCGCAAGATTCCGAAATTTTGGAATTGCCAGACGCGGCAACCCTACTCAATCAGCTCAAGAGCAGGCGTAAGAAATCAAAAACCGATTTGCAAGATGTGGAGGCAATTTTAGAGCTGTTGCCAGAGATGCCAGCACAACAGTCACAAACTCAAGCTCAGCTACCCGACCTGTACGCGGCGAGGGACAAGCTTTTTGAGATGCCATCCTTGGGCGGCTGGAAACTTGAGAAGGGAGAGAAGCGCACACGGTTCTGGGCTTTTGCCGAGGCTCTGATCGAAGAGGTTTCAAAGCTCAACCCAGACTACAGCATCATCCAGCGGTTGCAGTCTGACCTTAAACAGGAGCGAGAATACTCACAGGGGATAGCACACGGGATGAGTGAAGAGTTCCGTAAAAGGGTGCAACTTGAGAAAAAAGTGGGACTCAGAAGGTAAGCGACTGACAAAAATACAGCGATCGGGAACGCGGCCCCGATCGCCAATTCACATAGGTATTGTGTTTATTCTACACTATGCCCGTTGAATTGCGATCGACATTCAATCTTGCTTTTCACACTACGCCAACGGGATTCGACCGGAAAGTGATTCCGTACAGAATCGTTTTTCGCTGCAACTGGCAATGGCGGCCTTGTCGCACTTGGTGAATTCACCACCCCAGCTCACAGGATCGCCCGATAAGAATTCTAACCATTCACACTATCACATCACCCCATTAGATAGAAGCTTCAGAGCGGGGGCAATTGCAGATTTAATATTTGGTGTGATGGTGTGAATAGTATAGTGCAAATTGATAGCAACGTAGGAATTGATTGAGTACAAAATCACTACCACGTTATCGCTATTCTTCAAAGTAAGAACAAAAGTTTTAGCAAACCAGGAACCAAGAGTTTATTGGTTGTGGGTATCGGGAATAACTATATGTGTGCTGAAAACACCAAAATACAGGCGATTTGACACTCGACTCGACACTCGACTCAGACACCTGACAATAAAATAATTGTGGTAAATTTGACTAATCTGGTAGCAAAATTAGGGCAATTGATTGGGAGTAAAAACAAATGAGCCAAGCCTCATGTATTTTAAAGATGGTGTAAAGTATTCAAAGAAATAGAGGACAAAATATGCCAAACATCATAGAGGGAGTTCAAAAGGGATTGCGTCGAATAGGAGATGCGGCAAAAAATGCCCGCGTCGATTATGACATTAATCCTTTCAATGATTCAAAAGTTGGAATATCTGTTCGCAGTGGCAGACACCAACTAAATATAGGGATAGGGGTAGATGCTGAGCAGGGGGCAGGCGAAGCAGACAAACTAGGAGAGATAGGCATTAATGCAAATGTCTCAAGAGACGGCGTTGGATCAGTAGGTATTGGAGTCGGCATTGGGGGCAAAAGCGGATTACTCCCCGACCCCGAATTAACAATAAAGAATGCACAAGATATCAGCGTCAATAATCCCAACAATAAGCCCAGGATTAACCAGCCAACAGAAGGGCTCAAACCTCTAACGGCATATCGAATGTTAACCCCACGCGAAAAACAGTTATTTGATTGTATTCAAAATGGCGGCGGGGATGCCTGCAATAAAAAGTATGGGGAAAGTCCACAGGCAAATGCTTCTGGTAACAGTGGTGGCAACAGCAATGAAATATCGCTCAACTTTGGCGATCCCTATATTGGGCTAGGTGAATTTTGAGCTTACTGGATAGGTGCGCTGTATCTTAGATATTCTCAATCAGGTACGAGCGGCCCTCCCCAGATAACTTTGGTATCGCTTCCCAGCCAAAGCGGGTACAAATTTAGTAGCTGAGTAGCCCGTCTCCAGATACCTTTGGAACAGGGCAAAATTAAGCCTCTGACGTGGATATTGGATGTGGATACTGATGTTTGCCCCGGTGAGTCCACTATTACCCTTCACCACCCGAACGCACGCCACACCACAAACCACCACTCCACAACTCTTCACCAGTGGAGCTTCCTCTATCCCCAAAAACTATGATTTTCTCTATCTTCTCCGTTGGTGGAGAGGCTGCTCTGAGGTTTTTGCTCTGGACTGCAACCTAAGCCTACCCATACCCAATTTCTTGCAGCGCTAAGATGGGTTACAGAGATTATAGGTAACTTTATGGGTAAGTTGGCGATCGCAAAAAACGGTAAGGTTGAGCTGCCTTCTGGGGAAACATTGAAGGTAGGGTCTAGGCAATGGTTTGAGTGGTTAGAAGCCTTAGATACTAAGTCTTTCAGGGTTAGCAGCAACGACGGGAACGGCTACACTTGCCGCAAGGAAAGGGCTAAGGGCTACTGGTATGGCTATCGGAAAGTGGAGGGAAAATTACGCAAGCGTTACATGGGAAAATCAACGGATCTGACTAGGGCGCAGCTCAATAAAATCAAGGAATTGCTGAGAGTACCGACTTCGCCTAAGTTACCCAAGGGCGTGAGCGAGCAGCCGTTAGACCTAAATCAAGAGCTAGGGAGCCAATGGGGTAACTTGCAGGCTGAGAATCTGAGCCTAGAGAGCAAACCTCTTGAGCTAGTGAATCAAAAGCTCAACTGTGAGAAATGGGGCGATATGGTTTTTGAGATAGTTTGCTATGTCCAGATGCTAAACGATAAGCTTTCAACTGAAGATTTTCCACATACAGGCCTGTTTCTGGCTAAAGCTAGGGGGGTGCTTGCTGAGATTGACACTCAAGCGGCCCTTGAGTCTGGGTTGAGACACCCCAAAAGAAGGTTTTGAGCTCCCCGAAAATTCGGGGCGAGTTCCCTCGCTTTCTTATTGAAAGAAGACGAGCAACTTTTACAGGAAAAACAAGGGGTTGCGGAACTTGAAAAAGATGAGCTTCACTTCAATAATTTTTCTCTGCGGTTGTGGGAAAGTTGATCGAAGACTCGCTGGTGTACAGCTCGGTCTATCCACATCTGATAGGTTTCTGTGTGGATCTTGAGGCTATGTCCCATTTGCTTAGCGGCCAAGCTAACGTCTAGCCCAAACTCAACGGCACGACCGGCCCAAGCGTGCCGCAGGTCGTAGGCGTGAAATGGGATCTGGCTGCGGTGAAAAAAATGCCCAACTCTCGCGCCATAAGCCGAATGTTCTTGGCCGGGGGCGCAATCTGGCAGATGGATTTTATCAAGCTCCCAAAGGTTAGCCCATTCTGGCCAGAGGGGCCAGACGAAACGGGAACCGCTTTTTCCCCTCAAGACTGTGGCGATGGGGAAGTCTTCAAAGTCAAGGAAAAATGCTTCGTGGGGGCGCAGACCGTAGGCGGCGATTACGCCGTAGATCCATCGCCAGCCGGGATGTTCTATTTTTGAGAACTTGAGGATGGTGGCCTCATTGGGGATGTCACGC
The DNA here is from genome assembly GCF_000332155.1 of Kamptonema formosum PCC 6407. Classification (GTDB taxonomy): domain Bacteria; phylum Cyanobacteriota; class Cyanobacteriia; order Cyanobacteriales; family Microcoleaceae; genus Kamptonema; species Kamptonema formosum. The sequence goes on from NZ_KB235905.1 coordinate 8,743, forward strand.
GGATTAACTTTCTTAGCAGAGTAGGAGCCGATTATTGGGGCGGTGTCAATGGTGGTGTCCGCAAATGAGGCCAGTTGTTGATAAGCCAGACAATAGCGGCGGCGTGTCCGGGTGTTGGGCTTGGTTTGTGAAATAGTTTTGTTCAGTAGATCGGTGGTGAGGATGGCATCTGGAGGCAAGCGCTTGAATGGTTGCTCGTAGTCGGTTTTCCAGCTAACGGGCTTGACTGGGTTATTTTGCGATCGCCAAAGGGTAAATTTCTCGATCCACTCGCGAACAGTTCCCCTTTGGGGTGCGACAGCAGGCAAGTAGGGTTCCCAAGAGAACTGTTTGCAATCGAGCAGCGCCCCCACTTTTCGAGCTTCTTTCTCAGCTAGGGCAAGCCCTGCGGGGTTTTTGTGGTAGCCAAGTGAGATTCGCTGTTGATGGGGGAAGGGCTTGGTAGATCCGGGCTTTGGGGGGAGGGTAGCGCGGAGTCGAAGGCGGCTCCCGGAAGCTTCGACGGCTACGCCCACGCAGGCGGCTTTGAGCCTTTGGTTTAGTTGATCGAGCTTGTCCTCTGGTGTCATAGAATTTTCCCTGATTTCCTTGGGGCTTTGTACAAGCAAGTTCGCACAGGTTCAATACAAGTCAAATACAAGTCAAATACAAGTTCGATACAAGTCAAATACAAGTTCGATACAAGTCAAATACAAGTTCGATGCAAGTCAAATACAAGTTCGATGCAAGTCAAATACAAGTTCGATGCAAGTCAACTGTGGCCGTTGCTTTGGTTGCGCTACTGTTCTCAAAACAACTAACCCGGCTCATCACTAACCCTCGGAATCCCCCAGGGGTCGATACCGTTTTCCCTGAGCAACCGCTCGTAGTAATCGCGCTCCGATCGAATTTCGTCTTCGGCAGCGTAAGCGTTGCCTAAGATTTCAAGGTCGCGCTGGAGTTGTTGAACGCGCTGACTGAGCAGTTCGTTACGCTCTTCTTCGGTGCGGGTAATGCCAAAAGCGCTATCAAAGCGGCGTTCTAGGGTTTCGGTCATCAGTCCCATACAAAGGGCTAAGGCGATTTTGTTCCCCCGGTGAGCTTGCCATTGCCAGTAAGCGCTGGCAATTTCTAGCGGTACGGACAGGAACCGACTTTGCCCCCTGCTACCAGTCTCAGATGCGATTTCGATTTCTTCGCGCTCAAAAATCGTACCCGTATAACCTTCTCCCAGTAAGCTTTTTAGGGCGTTTGAGCGCAAAAAATCGGACACATTACGTCGAGACAATCCCACTGCTTCAGCCACTTGTGTTTGGCTCATCCGATAGCTGCCGTCAGGCAACTGAAACCCATCGACGGTTAGGGAGCCTATTTGCACTGTGGCTCGGACGGCTCTAACTGATTCGCTCACATTTTTCACTCCTGAATAAAAATGCGATCGCCTTCCAGCACAAAGTAAATGGCTGCACAGGAGGGCAAAGCAGAGCGGCTGGCGAGAGGGAGCGATGGAAGAGTTAGAGGGTTATTTACTGATGGGTTCACCTTTAATCCTCCCTGCTTCCTCTGCTCTTTGCAATCCCTCCTCAACCAAAATTAGCGCCATTTGCGATACAGACCTTCGCTCTAAGGATGCCAACTGCTCAAGTTTTGTCTTTAGTTCAGGTGGAGGATAAAACGCCACTCTGGGTGATTTCGCAGGACTCATGGACGCTGCACAGTTTACAACCATGCCATTTTACCTCTCGTTAGATTTCTTTAGATAAATCTAGCACACTTTGACCTACTTCGTGCTACCATAGCTGAAAAGCAAAAACGCCTAACCCCCGGCGCTGATAACACCAGGGGCTAGACTTCTCACTCGCTGGACTTTCCCCAGCAAAGGAGCAAACTCATTATGACCAAAACTGGCTACGGCCGGCGCATTGATTCTCTTAGGGAGCAAGCAGCGCGGCTGGGCATCTCAAAAGACGAGGCCCGCAAGCAGGGCAACCTGTCAAAAGTTGTGACTTGGGAAAGAGCGATCGCTCACGCCCTCAAAACAGCCCCAATGCAACTGGCAAGATTGCCACAATCCCCGACGCGGCTGTTGAACCCGCCGAAGATTATCTGTCCCACCTGCTTAGGGCGCGAGCCGCTGTGCGATCGCTGTGGCGGCAAAGGCAAAATTTTCAATCTTGTCCGGTTTCGCTTGCGGTACTTTGGCACATCCCGACTCCCAGAGGGGGTGCTGCCATGAATAGGCGCAACTTCTTTACTGCTCTGACCTTAGCTCCTTTGGCAGGTCTAGAGCTTGCACCCAAGGCGGCTGCCTCAATCAACTGCGACGGAGAGATCGGGCTCACCTTGGCTCCATCAACGGGTCTAAAACTTGCACCCTCACCCATTCGGGAAGCTCCATCACCTAAATTCTGGTTTGGAGATCGCGTATCTTATCTCTGGCCTGACGAGCAGGACAGCAGCATACAGCAATCCGAAGATGGTGAGGTTGTAGGCGTATGCTGGCATCCCTTAGATAAGCAATGGCAGTACAGCGTCATCTGGCTGAGTTCTAGTCTTTACACCAAAGACTTTTACCCTTATTTTGATAACCGACCTGTGCTAGAAGACGAGCTGGCGAGACTTTACTCAGAAGGCGAGTTGGCGAGACTTCACTCGGAGGTAAAAGCATGAGCTATCAAGTAATCACCGAATTAACTTGGGGGCAGCAGCCCAGGGGTGTCAACACTAAGCCCTGGTCTGAGAATGAAGAGCTCTACTCAGCAGGCTCTCTGATTATCGAGGTCGTTGATACGCTCTGCCACGCAGAAATCAACGAAGCTTATCTAGAGTCTTTGCCAGCAGTGTTTGAGCGCCTTGAGCAATCAAATTGCAACCCAGTAATAAACCTTAATCAATTTTTGATTTTGGCCTAGATACCCCTAGATCGGTTATTTTATTCTGTGTGCAGGTGAGTTAACCATCATCGGTGAAGTGATTCGTTAGCCAAAAGGAAACGGCCTGTCAACATTTTAACCCAAACGACAGACCGATGAATATATCATACAATCAAATGAATATATCATACAATCAAAAATCAAAAACAGAAAGTTATATTCAAGATTATTTTCAAGATTGGTTAGACTCTGGCGTTGACCCTGAAATCATTAACCTCAACGTAGAGGCGATCGCCGGTGCAGACTTATTTCGCCACCTTTGGCCCGACGCAAAGTACATCAATAGAGGCATCCTCAACGCCAAGTACAAACGTTGTTGGGATGAGTGCGTAGGTTTTGACGGCTCCTCATTGACAGAAGCCTGGAAATGCGGTGCCCGTATCAAGATTTTAAAAGGCCCGTTGCTTAAGCCTGACCATAAAGGCAAAGTCAATAAATACCGCAACTCCGAAGGCCGCAAAGCTCCGATCACTTTCCTCAAAGTATCGCTTCACTTCTGGGGGAAAGTGTTGGCACGATGGCAAGGTGTCCCCTTGTCAGAAAACACAGCAGTGCAAGAGGGTGAAGCTAAATTCTTTTGGCCCTGGGTACAAGAAAGTCGTGCCGATGTAGTCCTAGCTGAGGGAGAGAAAAAAGCAGGGTGTCTGCTAACTCTTGGTCACGCGGCGATCGCTCTCCCTGGTATCTCAATGGGATGGCGCGTAACGGACAGAGATTTTGATGGGAAGGCGATCGCACGGGAATTGCACCCCGACTTGTTGCCCTTCGATGACGGGCGCTCCATTACGATCGCTTTTGACTACCGCCCCGGTGACTGGTTCGAGTCTCCTGAATTTAAAAACGCGGCCATCCTTGCCAGACTCTTTAAAAAGTCCACAGTCAAGATTGCCAGACTACCGGGCCCGCAGAAGGGCATTGATGATT
>NZ_KB235906.1:0-14209 GCF_000332155.1 Kamptonema formosum PCC 6407
GCTACGAATAAGGTGGAGGCTTATCATGGTTTTCTAAATGGTTTTCTTTGGGGAGAAGGGTAGTTGCTAATAATGACCCAGTGGAGCAGGAGAAGATTATTAAGTATAACGATTTGATTGCGAATGCGGTGATTTTTCACAACGCGGTGGATTTAACTGAGGTTTTGCGTCGTTTGAAGCGGGAGGGTTATGTGGTGATGCGAAATGATGTGGCGGCGTTGAGTCCGTACCGAACCTCTCACATCAAGCGCTTTGGAGATTACCTGTTGGACTTGGAGCATTTACCCCCGGCGTTGGATGAGGGGATGGTCTTGGAACTTTGAGCAGTAGATGGGAGTGGGAGTGATTTCGGGGATAACGGGATTGTTACATCTCTTTACATTTTGGTTGGGGACAGCTCGTATTCATTCTTATCCTCTATTTTAGATTAGATAAGCTTTTCACTTGTTCGGCTTGCTTAAATAAATCTGGCTAGGAGTTTGGGTTTCGTTACATTTCTTTACATCGTGTCCTATTTTGTCCGTATCCCGGCTTTACGCCATCAACATCCGTAATCTTCGTAATTCGATTCCCATTGTCATAATCAAAGTCATAGGAAACTCCACTCCCGTGACTCAAAACATCCAAACGATTCTTAGCATCATAAGTATAAGTAGTTCCCCTCACCAACTGACTTCCACTCAAATCAGAATAACGATTCACTGACTTAATTTGACCGACATTATCGTAACCGAAATCCACCCGCTTCGATGCCACACCATTACCGCTTTGAGTAACTTGGCTAATCCGATTTAGCGTGTCGTAAGTATAAGCAGTAGTCCCCTTAGCTGCACCGTTAATCGTATCCTTGACAGACAGGAGATTATCTTGGTCATCATAGGTGTAGTTTAACAGCACATTCGGTACGCCATTTGTTCCCGTATTATCGACAGCAATTTGCCGTCCTTTGGGGTCATAACTAAACTTGTAACTCGCATCTGGGTCTTTAACAGATATTAACTGATTTGCTGCATCGTAAGTAGAGGTAATGCTGCGAATAGAATTACCTAGAAACCGATCGAGTCAACCAGTTAAATTCTAGTCAAAATAAGGGTCTGTATACCATTTCTTCATATTTTCGTACCATTGCCGTGCTTGCTGGTATTCCTCAATTAACTCAGGGGAAGCTCCTTCTTTTTGGTAATCTAGGCTCGAATCATTGGGCTGAAATTCACAACTAACGTGATAGCCTCGCGGTAGAGTTTTCCAATATGTTGCTTCCCAGGGTTCCAAAACATTCCATTTTTCGGTTCCTGGGATATGTTCATACATGAAAATCAAACGCTCTAAAGCCAGCAATTGCTCTAGGATTTCTCGCTGAGTACAAAAAAATCCTTCTTCATAAGGAAACTGCCCAAGAAAATTAACAATGAAAAACTTATTCCAATCAGGATGAGCCATTGCTTCCCATCTAGCACCTCCTTGAGGTGTTAAATAGTAGGTAGCATTAAACCTTTCGTCTAAGTGGTCTTGAATTCCAGCCATTGTTAAGACAACATTTGAAGTTCCCTCGGTATCGTGTTCATCAGCAAATACCCTTGCTTTAATGTCCCCTCTCTGAAACAAAGAATTCGCTGCAAGTGCTGTTTCAGCATGAGATAAGTGGTTTGAGTATGCAACATTTCTTAGTCCGTAGTAGTTGAATATTACAGCAAAATCAAGAATCAAGTATTCGACTTTTGAATTCAGATTTTCTGGTAATGTTGCGTAAGAGTTTATATCTTCATCTCCAAACAAATTTGATGCGTTTGTATCTAATTCTGGCTCGGTATACCAATGCGAAATTTCTGAGTACCACTGTTTTGCTTGTCGCTCTTTATCAATCCATTCTTGGGGTGTATTTGAGTCGATACACAATTCAAAATATCGATGCTGGTAAGTAACTTTGTAAGCTTTGGGTAAAGTTTTCCAGTACGTTGCTTTCCAAAATCCTATATCCTCCCAAAAACAAGTTTCTGAAATAAGAATTTGGTTTTCTAAATATTCACAATAATTTATAATTTCTTGGATAATCTGCTGAGAACAACAAATTATTTCTGAACGAAATAATCCAGTTATTTCATCATGCTGATAACCCAGACACCATTTATGATAATGATTCCAATTAGCACCAGTTAAGCCTTCCCACCTTGCTCCTCCCTGAGAAGTTAAGTAGTAAAAAGCGTTGAGTTTTCCATTTAGGCTTGCCCAAATCTGAGATATTGTTAGGGCTACACCTCTAATATTTTCTCCATTTTCTAATGAAAATGCTGCTAATATATCGCCACTTTGAAATAACCGATTAGCTGCTGATACCACTTCAGCATGGGACAGTCGCCAATCAGATGCGACATTTATGAAAATTTCTGTCTCTGTTAAAGCAGACAAGATAATTAAATACTCTACTCTGTTTATAGTCATTTGCTGGTTAATTACACAGGATCTATATCAAGCGTAAAAGGTTATGTTCAAGTCAAGTGATTGATTTAGAGTTCAGAATTGTGAATTTTCCGGCTATTTGCATTTTTTATATTCAAAATAGAAAATCTTACTCTTTTCTTTGGCCCTGTGAGAGTATCTTCACAACATTCACATCTTCCGAGTGAGCCAGCGCTAGATGACGACCAATCTTGGTCTTTTCGGACGTTATCGTTAGCACTTATCTCTACATTGTAGTGACGCGCACCACCGTCTTTTGTAGGCTTTGGATAAGGACAAGGTAAGTTATCATCGGCTTTATATGGTAAAGCTCCTATGGGAGGAAGCAAACTCTGCAACCACCATAGTCTTTCTCTATTTGGCTGTCTGTTATTTGCTAATTCGCGCCTTGTTTTTTGTAAATTATTCGCTGCATCTTCAAGGCTGTTAAATCTAAAACCAATTAGGATACCCTGTTCTCCCCCTGTTCCTCTAAATATTGTCTTACACTTGACATATTTCTTGAGTTCAGGGTCATCTGCACAAGTTTTACAATCAGGATTCGGCAAAGCTGGCGAACTTGGAGAAACAGGTGCAGGTGAAGGGGATGGTGAAGGACGAGGGTTTGGTCGATTAAGCCCTGGAGTAGGAGTAGTCTGAGTTCCCTGCGGCCGAATCAACCCCCTACGCACCCTCTCCTCAAACAGTCGATCGTTTTGACCAGCCGGCAAAGGATTCAGCAACCCACCACCACCAGGAGGCGCAAGCAATATACCCGCACCACCCAAACCAGGCAAACCCCTCAAAAACGGAATCAAACCTCCCGCAGGTGGTGCAGTCACAGGTATCGCTACGGGCACCTGTTCTCCCGACGGGTCAGTATAATTAGTCGGACTATTCCCCACATACCGATAAAGATTAGCATCCCCACCCCCAAACCCAATCGTATCCTCACTAATAAACCTCCCCACAAACGGATCGTAATACCTCGAATAATTACAACTCTCAATGTTGCCAGAAAGTAATGAAATTCAGTGGGCAAGAATGCGCTCGCATCTAGCCAAAGAGTACAGTTTGCCTTTAAAATTGCTCGATTTATTGCACTCTCATTCTTGGCTATATGCCGATAGCGAAGCCAAAGCTGTCTTTACGAAGCAGACACTATACGGAGAAACCTGTGAAGCTTTCGTTCTGGATGAAATCGGCAACTTTACTACAACCCATACTCTGCCATCTGAAGCTACGTTCTGGGTAACAACCACGGGGGAAATTGAGCGAGCAATGATTGCCTGTAATCCAATTGAAACCCTTTCAATTCTGCTTATTGAACGGGAAAACAACCCGAATAACTTTGCAACTGTACCACCCACAATTTACATAGGAATTGAACGAGCTTCACAACTGCCTAGACAATTCTTACAAGAACTCGATACCGTTATTATAGCAATAGCAGAAGATTCTCTGCTTGCTCAAAATGTACTCGCGCTGCTTCCGAATGCAGAAATTGCCAATCCACAGTCAAGTTGGAATGATATCTGGATACAATTAATTGAGCAAAAACAGCTAATTGAGCGAGAACAGCTAACTTATAAACAAAATAGCCAACACCAAAAACAACGCATTCAAGAAATTGAACTGGATTAGTTGTAAACCACAGTAGCACGCCATTCGATTGAACTGGATTAGTTATTAACAGCAGTAGCACGCCATTCCATTTAACCAGACAACTGAACTGCAACTACTGCATTAAAACGGCTACCGCCCTTGTTTCGAGACATTGACAAAAATAGCTGCAAAAAGCGAGTTCCGAGGCGGGAATTTTTTAGGCAGCTTTAACTGTAACTACCTGCAATACTAAACAGCCTTAACCAGTCCGAGTTTGAATTTGGGTTCTTGACAGCGTTAACACACCAGCTTAAAACTTATCAATATACCTATCCCGCCTATCGGCTCGACTGAGCCAACCTGCCCGAAAAACCGAATCTTTATTCCCCGGTGCGCTCCATTTCAAATAATCTTGTCTGTGTCGTTCATTAAGCGCCCTCGCTAGTTGTTTCGGGTCAGCAATGTTGCCAATTTCCCTCAAATATTGTCTCGACCTTCCCACTCCCGAATTAATAGCAATATCGGCACATACTTCAAAAGCAGGCTGAGACAACTCAGCACAACCACCAGGTGCAAAATAATCCTGTTTGTAAATCTGTGCAACCGCAGTCTTAAATGCCACAGGATTCTTATCATAAGCAAACTTGACAAACATAGATGGATGACCGCTAAATCCTGTACCTAAAACTGACAGTAAATCGTTGCGATGATGCCAACCCACACTAGGGATAATTCCCATGCAAGTAAAGCCTTTTTGTCCTTGAAACCAGTTGCCACTGTCGTTACCCAAATTTTGACAGCCTCCCTCAAAGCCAAAAGCTAATTGTAATGCGGCTTCTGCTTTAGTATTTGGTATGCTCACAGCATCTTTTTGTGTTTTTCCAGTAACTTTATCAGCCGTAATTTGAGCAACACTAATTAACTGCTGTGCGGGTTCGGATTGGATGACTGGTGGCACTAAAATGTAAGCTCCAGTTAGCACTACTGCACCCCAAGTAACCAGCCTAAAATCAAATTCATCCCGATGTTTAATTTTGTAAACTGTCATTGACTTTCCTCTGGCAATTTACCTGTTAAAGCTTGATAAATATAGCCCGTTTGTGGCGGCACTTTCTCGCCATCAGTCCCCCCTGGACGCTGTTGAAAATGAAGGTGTGGCCCAGTGCCAGCCGTACCCGATTTAGCTATGACTGTGCCTACTTTTTGAAAGCCGCTTTTGCACTCTCCAACGGGCAAATGTAAGTAGTCAAAACTAACGCCCCATTCTGTTACAGAATAGCTAGCAACCCAACCCCAGCGACCATTATCCCAGCAGCGAACATTAACGGTTCCTCCGACTGGCCCAATCGCATACAAAGGCGTGTACATTGGTGTTGCCACGTCAGTTCCAAAGTGCATCGAACTACAACCGGGACATGGTGATTTACGAGGCCCAAAGGCGCTGCTGATTTGATATCCTGCAATGGTGTCCCCCGCTTGTAGAGAAGTTGCCCATTTGCCGCTAAACTTAGGAGTATTGTTGGAAGTAATGCGGCTACTGCTAGCAGTTTCGGATAAGCCTGATGCAATTGTTGCCTGTTGATTATTGGCGGCTAATTGAACTGTTTGACCTGACTGTGCTGAGTGAACTGTTTGCATTGATTGCCCGCCTCTCACCAACACTCCAACTGAATTCTGCAATATTTTGTTAAGCCCAGGTGCTAAAATAGCGATCGCGATTCCCGTAACGACAACAGCAGTAATAAAATCCCCCCGGCGATAAGCTGTGTCCAAACTAACCGGATTGTGCTGATAGCCAGCTTCAGGAGAGTAAAGCGTAGGAGATGTATCAACAGGAAACTCAAACATCGGTTAACACCTCCCGTTTGTCGAAGGTGTAACTCTTAAACGAACCATCAGGCTCAAATTGCACAATTAGCTTTTTGCCATTAGTTGCAGTCCAACTGAATTTGTCCAGTTCAATCCCACATCCAGCACCGATAATTGCTTCGATTTGCGCTCTCGCTATCCCTGGTTTTAGCAACTCTCTGACTTGGGCATATTGTTCAACAGTGAAGGGTTTTTGATTGATACAACCTGTTGCAGTTTGAGCCAGCACTGTTTTGATTTTGTCGGCTGCAATCGCACCCGCTTTTTCTGCTCTTTGCTTCGTTTCTGGCAACAAAGACCAATCAATTTTTAGATACTCGCCGCTTCGTAAATTGAGCAATAATAACCCACTCATTAACAATAAAGCGATAGCGTTTGAATGTCTTAATTTAGCCCATGCCATAGCAATTTAATGGGGCATTGCTGCCCCACCCTCCCATTTAGTTATTAGTTATTGGTTCAATACTCCGGACAGTTTTGGAGTAGAGACGCGATCGCCCGTCCACAAAAAAGTAAGTAAAATTTGAATCTCAAAGGCAGAAAAAAGACACTCTTTAGGTTAAGCTTAAAAAAACTGAGCTTAACAGACTGCCTTATGAACATTATTGAATCCATCTTACAACAAATGTCCGGGGTGAGTCAAGCCCAAAAAAAGTTTATAATGACTTTACTTTCCACAATCGTGCTGGTTTATGGCAAAGTGAACTTCACCAATCTGGGCCGCTATAGTCCTGCCACTGAAAAAACTTATCGGCGGCATTTTTTAAAAAAGTTTGACTGGGAGCAATTCTCTAAATATTTTATTAAAAAAGCCTTGAATCCTGAACGCACAATTATTGCCGTTATTGATTGTTCTTTTTTGAGAAAAAGTGGTAAACATACTGAGGGAAAAGGTTATTTTTATAATGGTATTGCGGGAAAAGCTGAACAAGGATTAGAAATTTCTGTGATTTCTGTTGTCGAAATTGAAACTCATATTTCCTATAGTTTAAGCGTGCAACAAACTCTTTCGCGTCCGACCACAGAACCACCGAAAAACTCCCTAATTTTTACTCGGAAAAGAAACTTAAAAAAACGGAGTAAAAAACAGGTATCTGAAACCTTAACACCTGATATAACAAGAGTTGACGACTATGCAAAGCATTTAAAAAATACTCGTTCTTTGTTGCCAGAATCTGTACGTTATTTGGTGGCTGATGGCTATTATTACCGCGCTAAATTTTGGGATGCTGTTCGGGAGTCAGATCTCAATTTGATTAGTAGATTAAGGGTTGATGCCAACCTGAATTACCTCTATACCGGAGCAAGGAATAAATTCGGCGCTCCTCGTAAATATGATGGTAAAGTTGACTGCAATAATTTGAAAAATCTAACTTTCGTCAAAGAAATTAAGCCAGGAGTTAAGCTTTATTCATTATTAGTATGGAGTTGTTGCTTAAAATGCAAAATCCGTTTGGCTTGTATATCTGAGCTTCAAGCTAACGGTAAAACCAAAAATGTTTTATTGTTTAGTACCGATATCAATCTCAAGGCTGAGCAAATACTTGAGTATTATCAAGCTCGTTTTCAAATTGAATTCATTTTTCGGGATGCCAAACAATTTACTGGTTTGTCCGATTGTCAATCTGTGAATAGCCAACGGCTTGATTTTCATTTTAATGCCAGCCTAGCGGCCTTAAATTTAGCCAAATATGAAGCCTCTAATCGCCACTTGTCTGCCCATCCATTCGTGTTTTCAATGGCCTCCTATAAACGCCTGGAATTCAATCGGCATCTACTTTATACATTTATTAGCAAGTTAGATTTAGACAAGGACTTGATTTTAAATCATCCTAACCTCCCCTCAGTCTTGTCTTATGGTACTCTGGCTGCTTAAAAACTGTCCGGACTATTGATTGGTTAGTTGTTATTAGTTAGGTGTTAGTCAACCCCGAACCAACAACGAACGACTAACAATTAACCAACCCAAGTTATTCGTTGTCAGAAATAGGTACAGTTTGCAGAGCACCCCGCTGCAATTGCCGCAGTTCAGTTCTTGTCAATTGGCGACCCCCTCCATAACTAGCAAAGGTAGGAGAAAAGCTGGTATTGGCATAATTAACTGTTTGGGTGCCCAAACCACCACCAACTGCCCAGCCAACTTGAGCCGGGTTAAAAGGGTCTGGAGACTTTGCTACTTGCTGTCTGGAAATCAAGGCATTCCAGACAAAGAAAAACCCAAAAATTGATAGCCAAATCAACCCAATACTGACACTAGCTGTGCGAATTGGCCACTTGCGTAATGCTTTAATCCACAAACAAATGGCATCGTACCCCGCCCAGGGGTTGCTATCAGTATCATAGTTAGGAACAACCACAACACGAGTCACAACTGTTTGTTGGGATTGCGTTTGATAATTGGGTTGTAAAGGAACATGAACTATTGAACTATTGTTGTTAGTCAAGGATTTTACCTCCTGTAAAACCGAATTAATATAGCAGTTTTTAATTGGGTAAGCACCGCTCTTAATTAGCAAATAGCAATTAGCAATTACCCAGCAGTACATAATGCAACTGAAAACCTCTATAGTTGGGACAAGCCCAGGTTGGGTAGGGGATTGCACCCTACTTTTCGCGTGGTTACGATTGGCTTCTTTCCCAAGGAAAAGTATTCAATATTTGGTGGCAATTACTTAAGAAAATCAGCAAAGTGAGCAATCAAAATAGGCGGAGCATACTTGCGAATTAAGTAGCAAAAACAGGGCTTGCCCACATTACTATAAGAGCGATGTGAGTCTGGTTCATGTCGCTTACACCGCAGCACATTTTTGATGATGTCGCTAGCATTTCTGCTAACATCTAAGTAGCTCAAAATCTCTTCAAAAAGCTCCACCTCTGTTGCATCAGGAAAGTATTTGGCAAACTGAGACTCGTCCCAAACAACAGGCGAAGCTGGGGGGACAGAAGGAGGATTTTGTGGCATTCCTGAGACGGGGGACTCGTCCCTGGGACTTGGGGACGCTTGACTCGGTTTACCTTGTGACTGTTGGGTTTGTTTGGGACTCGTCTCGCTGTTTGGGACTTGTCCCATCCAGTCTCTTGATAGAAATTCTGGCCGATATCGCCTTTCTGCAATCAATTTATTGATTTCCTCTTCAGTCGATTCAGCTACCCAATAATCCCAACTAATTTGAGGATTATTTGGTGACTTTTGATTTGATTGTTGGCTTGGTTGCTGTTGATTTTGTTGATGTTGACTTTGTTGATGTTGACTTTGTTGATGTTGACTTGGTTGCTGTTGGCTTGATTGTTGCTGATTAGGTTGTTGTTGCCAAGGTTTAGGTATTGGCAATTCAGAGGAAATCACATCCGACTTTTCGCGATAGCTTAATTCAGGAAATAGCTGAATCAAGTATTGCGAATTCATCCAAGGTTGCAACTGTACCGCCTCTCGAATGGGATTGCCATCATCGTCTTCTCGATACCCTTTAATGAAGCCTCGAAAGGCAGGTCTAGGATGCCCAAAAGTGTCCCTTTCTGCCTTAAGATGAAGCGTGAGTAATTGCTCCTCTTTCATCTGATGTTCGCCTGTACGCTTGCTATTACCCGTGCCACCTTTCTTGTCCGTATGGCTGATTAAGATAGGAAATTCTCTAGCTTTTCTGGCATCAGATAAGACGGAAAACAAGAAATCCTCTACACCATTTCCAGGGATACGAGTAGCATAATTAGTGTACTCATCCCATACTGAAGTAATGGGAGGAGAATTGAGATTGCGGGTTTTGAGTCGCTTATAATAATTAGAGAGTTGAGCCGCAATTGCCGCATAGTTTTGTTCGTGTCCAACTAAACGACAAGCAAACCATTTATCCTCATTTTGATGAGCGTGAGGGTCACTCACTTCTAAGCTGTGTCCGCAGTACAATTTTCTTAGTAAGATTAAGAAGCTAACAAAGGTGGTTTTGAAGGCTCCTTGACCTCCTTTTACGAGCAAAGCAGGGGGTTCTAGTAAGCACAAAACCCACTTAGTTTCAGGTTGATTTAGTAACATCCACAACTCTTCTAATCTGTGGTTAAAAGCTTTGTCAAAAGCTTTATTTTCAGCATCAGTTGAGTAGGTTGCTTGAGTGAGAAATATGGGGCTGTTGGGAGATGTTGGACTATTAGGATAGACTGGACTATTAGGAGAGCTTGGAGGCTGTTGTCCGGGTTGCCCAGGCGTTATTTGTTGTGACTCTAATTCCAGCACTTTGTAGAGGTGATAGCAGCCAGTTCCTACACCAATTAGAGCGATAGCGATGCCAATTGGTTTCCAATCTGGAGGCTTAGAAGTGGCGTATAACTTGTCAGTTTGCTGCCACAACTGTACATCTCGTTCTGTCAACACATCTTGAGTTTTGGTAGCATAATACCCAATAGTTAATGCACCAATAAAACATCCAGCAGCAATACACCCTATTACCCATTTATTCATGGCTGTTTGACCTCCTGTTTTTGATTAAATTTTATGGTTGTTTCACCTTCCTTCTCGATTAAATCTCATGGCTGTTTTACCTCTTGTTCTCGATTAAATTTCATGGCTGTTTCACCTCCTGTTCCCGATTGAATTCTCGTTCGGCTTCTCGCTGTTCTTCTATTTGTTTACCTGATAAAGCTTCAGCAGATTGTTGTAGATAAAGAGTGCGGCTTTCTCTTAGTTTCCGCATAGCTGCTATCATTAAATTAGGCTGGACATCGGCAATTGTTGAAACTTGTCCAGTACGAGCTTGCAGCACTGCACAATACTCAAATAAAGCAGCAGCCATTCTCGGATAGTCAAGTCGAATTGCTGTTTGATTCCAATCTGTTTCTATGCGACTTTCTACTAAGTCAAAACATCCGTCGCGGCTCATGCGGTGGCAGGGATGTTTTTTATCCTCTCTTTGTTTGTCAATGTTGAAAGTTTTTTTCTGAGCTTCTGCTAGGATTAATCGCTGCCATTGACCGGGTTCCCCAACGCCGTCACCCCATATAAATAGGTTCATTTGTTGTTGGTCTTGGAGGAAGTTGGTATCGAGTTGATTGACTAATGTTTGGGGGTTAAAAGTGGTGGTTGGTGCTACTTTCTTTTGAGGTTGACTGTTGAAAGTCCAATAGCCGATAATTCCGGCAATGGGTAGTGCTACCGCACCAACTGCAATCAATCGAATTGCTATTGGTGATAGTTTAAATTTAGGGCGTTTTTTTTGTTGTTCAAAAGTCAGTGGGTATGGTGGTGGTTGCCATTCTGGTTGGGGTGGATTTGGTTGTACGTCCATGTTATTTCTCTTGTTGTTGTTGGGAGATAGCTAAGCCATCTGTACCGATAAAAACGTCAGTTGCACCGATAATTACCTCAGTTGATGGTGGGGGAAGCTTGGAGGGCTTGGGCTCTGTTTTTTGAGGTTTTAGGAAACAGGAAAGGCAAATAGCTAAGGCGATAAAGGCTCCACTTAAACTGCCGATTGGGGTGCTATTGCCAACTGCAACGCCGCTCAACATTGTCAAGCTGGTGATGCCAATTGCTCTATTTCTTTCCTGTTCTATTAGTTGCTTTTGTTGTAGAGCTAGGGTTTTTCCTAGTTCTGTATGAGCTTCTACCAGAGCCCTGCTGACTGTTGCCGTTGGGTGGTTTTGTAAGGTTCTAAGGCACTCGAAGTTACGGGTACTGCTAACTTGGGGGTGGGAAGTTTGGCTTCCCTCAAGTCTAAAGGGGTGGCTGCTGCTGCCTCGGATAAACTGTTTAAATTGCTGCGAAGGTTGTTGCCAAAGTCGGACAATTCGGTAACTAAAGTGGTGACGTAACCTACTTTTAAGGCTTGAATGTTAGCTTTTGCCATTTGTGAGCCTGTTTCGGCGAGGCCAATGTTGCCTTGCTGTGTGGCTTCAATAAGTGCTTGCATGGCTGCACCTTTGTCTTCAGTTTCGTCTCGCTTGGCATCGGAGGGTTTAGCTATAGCATCTGGGTCGATTTCGTTGCAGTAAGCACTGCGTCCGTTTCGGGATGATGCTATTTGTAAAATGGCATCATCGGGTGAGAGTTTTTTGTCTAAAACTAAGGAGAAATATTGATTGATTTCAAGGGCATCGGCTTCAGACATTTTGGAGTTTTGCCAGTCTGGTTGTCCTAGTGCTCTGCGGGCGTTGGTGATATCTGAAACTTTGGGCAATCCCCAAGTGGTTTTGATGTCTTTGCGGTCAATTGTTAGGTCGCCATTGTTCGTTGTACTCATGGGTTGGTAATCCTTCATTGGCTAGTCGTTTGCGGACGGAATCAATGCAGTAATTGGCTTCTTTAAGCCAGGTTTCTTGGGTGACTAAACACCACACCTGGAAAGAAGAAAATTGGCGGTGATACGGGGTTTTGTTGAATTCTGGGACTTCCTCTTCCAGAAGCATTAATCGTCTTTTGAAGGTGGTTTCTGGCATGGATTTCCCTCTTCCCAACAGCCACTTGACTTCGTATCGATACCACCGAGGTTTCTTGATGCTTCCAATCGATTCAACTACCCCAGCTTCAACTGTTGGGTCTTCTGGCGGGTTTTTTCTCTCTCTCCCCATATATGACAGTGGGCGAATTTCTGTGTGACAGTGGGCGACTTCGGCTGAAAGTCTGATTCTTGTGTGGGCTGATTTTCGGGAATTGGGAAATTAGCCCACGCCTCCTGTACTCAAAAATAAACCCGCCTCTGTGGACGGGTCAAGGACCTTACACATAGTTTATGCGTATTATTCTAAAGGAAAGTTGGGAGGTAATCCAGCTAGATCGCGCATTTGGTTGATGATATCTGCCATCCTTAACATGACATGGACGTACTTAGGGCACTTGGCAAAGTCTCTACCCCAGTTTTCTATTGTCCTGTCGTCCAACTCTGTAACCCTTTGTATTTCACGAACACAGGCTGCTCTGTAGCCCCATTCGCCGGGCTGCTTCCCATAGTATTTGGGAATCCATTTTGCACAATAATCTTGAGGCTCCAATGGCTTTCTGCGTATAGTTTCAATCCTTTGATACCTTTGAGCCTGTCGTAAGTCTATAGCCACCATTGATCTAAGTTGAGGTTAATACTCCTAAATTAAGTGTAATATAGAGATATCAAAATCCTTAAAGCTTGACAAGTTTTAAGAGTTTCACAAGCCAAGCTACTCTAGTTAGGCCTAAACTTAACCTTGGTAATTAAAAAGGTCGCTGAGCAGTAAAAGTTACAAACCTTTACTTCTGATTAATTACCACTTAATTAAAAGATCGGGTAATATTGAACTATCGATGCTGCACTGGTTCGCAAGACATGACAGAGGAGAAGGCAAAAAACAAGGCTGGTCGTCCTGGGTTATATTCTGAGCCCAAGGAAAAAGTTAGCTTGGCACTAACGAAAACAGCCATCCACAACCTTGAGGAATTGGCTTCTCAGCTTGGAGTGTCAAGGTCAGAGCTGGTAGAGCAGGTAGCACGAGGCATTATCCCACTGGGTCAGCCATTGGGGGGGAAGCCAGCTAGTTAACATTCTGCTATTAACTCGCCTGGTGAAAGATGCTCTTGCCTAACGCCAAACTTTCAGCCCATCTGAAATAAAGGCGTTGGAACAACTAAATCTCCTTTAAGAAGGAGATTGACTTGGGTTATATTAGCGACCCTGGTTAAACGAAAATCGCGACAACACCCCACTCGTTTTTGAGCAGGGGCATTATCGCTATCAATAGTAGTCGGATTCATCTTGACATTCCGATTGCAAGTGCTGTGTGAATTGGAAAGCTCGCACACTTTCAATCGTTCTGCCTGATGGCGTGTGTTAGTTATGCAAAACCAGCGTCCATGCCTAAGCACTCTCAGCTAGCCACTTGTTTACCAAGTGTCAAGTACCGTTTGCTGTAATAAAACAGCAGTTTAGGTAATCCAATAGTAACGCAAAAGGAGCAAAATAGTCACCCTATTGGAGGGAACCAATTGGGGGGAGTCAACCAAAACTCTCAACACCCTTTCCTCCAAACACGCTCAAGCATAACTACCACACCCAACAACTCCGACTCCTGTCCATCCCATAACCCGCAAGAGGCTTCATCCTCACGCACTTCCCAAACACCACAGGAGCGTCAACCATGTCAGAATTCACAGAAATTTCAACAGCATCTCAAAACCCATCAACCAACACCCCCCAAACCAGCGTTCAAACACAGATTCCCCAAACCAAACAGCAAATCATCGCCTGGGTACGAGATCGCCTCAACAAACCCCCCTTCCCCATCAGCCCCCAACAGTCCCTACTCAACAACAAAGTCGAAAAACAACCCGCTTACTACGATC
>NZ_KB235906.1:14309-81761 GCF_000332155.1 Kamptonema formosum PCC 6407
GTCCCTTGTGCACCATCCGCGAACAAGCCCCATCCTTCAACGTTCCAGCCGACAAAACCACATTTTTCTGCTATGGCTGCCGGGCCACAGGCAGTTGGGCCGACTACATCATGCTTCGGGATGGCGTAGACTTCAAAACAGCCATCAAAACCCTAGCAAATATAGCTAGAGTGCAACTGCCGCCAACCTTTGACAAAGTTTCCGGCCCTATCCGTCAAAGTTACAATCGCAACGGCAATGGTAACAACAACCACGCTGGAAACGCGATTCCTGGCAATGGTAATGGCGGTAATGGCAATGGCGATCGCAGCATTGGTGGCAATCGCAGTGGCAACAACGGCTACAACAGTGGCAACAACGGTATTGACAATAGCGGTAATAACGGCTACAACCACACTGCAAACTCAATTCATGGCAGTGGTAATGGCATTATTAGCAATAGCAATGGCGATCGCGATAACGGCTACACTGCAAACTCGATTCCTGGCAATGGTAATAGCGGTAATGGCAATGGCGATCGCCACAACAACCACGCTGCAAACTCGATTCATGGCAATGGCAGTGGCGGTGGCAATAGCGGCTACACCGGAAACTCGATTCATGGCAATGGCGGTGGCAATAGCGGCTACACCGGAAACTCGATTCACGGTAATGGCAACAGCAACAACAGCCACGCCGGAAACTCTGGCAATGGCGATCGCGATAACGGCTACACCGTAAACTCTAGCAACGGTAATGGCAATAGCAATAGCAGTCGCAACGGCAATGGTAGTAGCGACAACGACTACACCGTAAACTCTGGCAATGGCAGTAGCGACAACAGCTACGGCTACCCCGGAAACTCTGGCAACGGCTATGGCAACAACAACAACAATCAACCCCCACCCGAACCCGAATTCGACCTATACACCCAAGTCCATAACATCGTCACCAGCAACCTAGAACCTGGCCGACAACTAGCCGCCCTAGTCGAACTTGGAGCCGCAACCGGACACCCCCTCAGCGGCATCGAAAAAATTGCCAGAGAAATCGAACTCTCACTCAATCGGCAAAACACCGCCCCCGACGATGCCACCGAACTGTCCAAACTGCTCACTTACCGAGCCGAACACCTAGACATCCCATCCATATATCCCAAAGCCCTAGCCAGCGCCCTCCTCTCCAAAGCCGACTCAGATCGCATCGACCCCATCTACCTCATAACCTACCTGCTAAGCGCTTGCGGGGCCAAACTCGGCGGCAACATCGGCATAGTCGCCAAAAGTGGAGACACAACAGAAGACGACTGGGTAGAATTTCCCATATTTTGGACAATGAACGTCGCCCCCCCATCCAGCGGCAAAAGCCAAACCCAGCGCACCATCTTTAAACCCATCAAACGACAGCAAAAACTGGCACGAACCCAGTACAAACAAGCCAAACAGCACCTTAAACAGCTAGAAAACGCCTGGAAGCAAAAAAACCCCTCCGAGAAAGAAGCCCTCTTAAACAGTCCACAGAACCCCGCAGTCTATGAATCTCAAATGCCAGCACCTCCCGCCAAAGAGATGATTGAAGCCGGTTCTCCAGAAGGCGCATTCAAACGCATGAGCGAATTAGCGCCCCACTCCGGCTGCGCCCTCGTCTTTGACGAACTCGTCCGCGTCTTAAAAATGGATCAATATAAAGATGGCGGCGGCGACACCCGACAAATTCTCCTAGAAGCTTGGGGCGCACCCCTAGACAAAGAATTCGAGCGAGTGGACTCCGAGAACACAGTCATCCTCGAAGACATTGCCATCAGCTTAACTGGGGCAATTCAAACCCAGAAATTCAAAACCCTATGCAGCGACCCCGACGATGGGGACGGCTTAGCCAGCCGCTTCCTGATGGCAATCCCAAAAACACCCGACAACTTTGCCATTTGGTCTAATACAGTCGTTGGGCTTGATTCTATGCTAACTGGCGTTTACGAACACCTCAAAAACCTGCCCAATGCCTTGAAAGACATCCGCCGTAGCATCTCCCGCAGCAATGAAGCCACAATACGCCCATCCTGGGAAGCATCGAACCCACCCGTAATGCTGCACTTTGACTGCCATGCTGAAGAACGATGGCACCGCTGGTGGGAATCTATACGCCGCTACCAGCAAGCGTATGAAGTAGAGAACCCAGCTTTAAGCGCTTACTTGGGCAAAATGCTCAGTCAAACACTGCGCTTAGCGCTGCTGCTGCACTGTCTGGAACTCAAGTTTGAACCGAAAACAGACCCCCAGCGCGTGGGGCTCGACACTTTAGAACGGGCAATTGCCCAAGCTAAATTCCACATTGGTCAGTTTCGGGTGCTGATGTCCTCTACCCATGAAGGCGGTTCCCTCGCCGGCCGCCTGCTTCAAATCCACGAATACGCCTTACGGAAGCAGGGAGAAGTGTCTCCAGTGCAGGTACAAAATACCGTGTTCCGCCACGTCGCGCGCAAACCTACCTTAAGTCAAATCCGCTTGGACTTTAAAACTCTGGCGGACATGGGACACGCTGAACTTTGTGGAGAAGGGAAAAGCTTGCAGCTAAAAGCAGTGGCGGTTAAAAAATCTGATGTCGGAATTCCGACAAGTTTCCGATCGAATTCCGACAATTCACGATTTGCTGAAACAGCTACCAATCATAGCGCTCAGCGATATGGAAGTGAAAATTCCGACAATTCCGACAATTTTGAAAACGCGAGCAAAATTGAATTGGCGGGCAGTTTTGAATTCAACTCAGAACCCTTATTGGAAAACGCAGGCTGTGTTGAATTCGATTCAGAGAACTCATTGGAGGGCACAGGCAGTCTTAATAACCTGGACAATAACTTGCAACTCTCAGCGGAGTCAGCAAAAGAACTGGATGTTTCCCCAAATATGTCCTTAATCTCGGATGCTGGGGAAACAACTTCTCAGGTTGATATGGCAGAGGTGGATGTTGCTGACTTTAGCAATAGCCACGAACCCCTAAATCTGACTCCCAGCTTCCCCTCAACACCTGGTGGAAATATGGTGGACGTTGCCGACTTTAGCAATAGCCAGGAAACTACTACTTCTTTAAATTGTCGGAATAATCGGAATGAGGAAGGTGTAGAGGCTTCAAAGCTAGAGCTAGAGGGGATTTCAGCCAGCATTGAGGTGTCGGAATTTCAGTCGGAAGCGATCGGAAATTCCGATTCTTCCAAGCCTTACCCCCCGACATTGGAAGAACTCAAGGCTTTGATAGTGGCGTGTCAGTCTTTAACGGAACTCAAAACTTTGAATAAGCAGCATGGCATTACTAATGTCGGCAAAGCATATCAAGCCCTTAATCTTTTACAGCAAGCTCATATTGATAGCATTGCTGCGAATGCTGTCCCTCACAAGGTTTACAAATACTTAGGTCAACCTATTAAAGTAGGGCAGCAGTGGTTGAAGCAGGGGGCATTGGTGTATATTGACCCCCAAGCGGCAGCGAGGATGCGGCCTAGTGCTATGAATGCGTCGGTGTGGGACTTAAATGGAGTGCCGCGTGGTTGGAAAGAACCTGTAGAGGTGCTGTTGAGTGATTTGAAAGAGGTGGTTAAATTCAACTCGGAGGTAGTGCCATCTGTACTGCCTTTTCGGGAGAAGCAAGTTGTCGTACACAACAGTCGTAAGAAGCTAGTGCAAGCTATTTTGGGATGGTTTGCTGAAGTCCGCGATGTTGCTCAAAAAATTACTGAAATCGTTCACTTGAGCGAACTGCAATTGAGCACTTAAGGAGCTACAACCCATACAAATTAAGGGCTTCGTTGCTCAAATAGAAAGAGATAATGCCCTTAAGTTCCGACAGAATCTAATTTATTAGAATCCTGTCTAGCTCTTTGTCTAGCACCGATTTTCTAGCTCAACGATTTTCTAGCTCTTTGTCTAGCAACGATTTTAAATCTTACCTGCGCTTCATAAGCTGTTGCGCCGGAAAGTTTTGCACGTCCCAGCCCTGACTGCATATTGTTAATGCTCCCAAAATAACAATTTAGATGTGTGTTAGTTTAGAATTAGAAAAACTTGGTTGAATTTCGTGATTTTGCAGGAGATAGGGAAATGACTGTGCCACCTTTAGTAATTCAGGTAACAACAGAAGGGCAGTTAAATTTGCCACCATCCGTCCGGGAAAGTCTACAACCAGGGGATGAATATATTCTTTGGCAAGAAGAGGATACGATTGTTTTGAAGAAGATTCAAAAGCTCAAAGGATTATCGAATTTATGGCAAAGAATAGAGCAGCTTGGGGATGACCCGGAACAGCCTTCAATGCAGGAAATTACGGCAATAGTGAAGGAAGTTAGACAGCGGATGTGAAGGGATGAAAGTTTTATTGGATACGAATATCTAGATTTATGGCTTGCTTTGGGGTGGAAATCCTAAAAAGGTCATTCAGCTTGCTGCACTGGAAAAGATTACTGTTTATACGTCTTTATCTTTGTTTCAGGAACTAGAACAGACTTTAGGTTATCCTAAGCTGCAACTGCGTCTCCAAAAATTAGAGATAACAGTGAATTATCTGCTTTCAGAAGTAAGGCGAATGACACAGTTTTGTGAGCCAATACTGCTGGCTGACATTCCTGAATTAAGAGATGCGAAGGATAAAAAAATTTTAGAGGCAGCGCTGTCTGTTCCAGTGGAGGTAATTGTTTCGGGAGATGAAGATTTACTGGTGCTGGGAGAGTTTCAGCAAATTCCTATTTTGAGGGCATCGGGATTTTGGGAGCGTTATGGAGCCGAATTGTCTAGCTGATTTCGATGTGTTGGAGGAGTGGTTAGGATCGACCGTTACAAAAATACACTTCAGAAACTGCGATCGCAGTCTATCCTTCTGCAATAACTTGACCAATATGCTTTAAAATCCTCAAAACATCATATAGACGATTGCGTAAAGGTACGGGTGAAAAAATATCTGAAACATCATACTGAATTATATCCTGCTGAGATAACTTCACAAATATAATCTCATTCCCATTTGTCACCATGCCAAACCCCGGTCGATCCTGATTGGGATTTGCCATCATATACGCCAGCGTTTGCGGCACTGCTGACATTACCGAAATCGTCGTCCGTTTTGACTCCAACAGCGTCACCCAAAACCGATTTTGCACTACTAAAACATCAATTCGACCCCGCAAATTTTCTGCATCATCTTCATCTTCATCCAACATAATCTCAACCGATGCCTCCCCCCGCATTTTAAAAGGAGAGTCATAAAAACCTGCTTTTTCTAATAAAGGCGAACCCATTAGCAGCGTCACTGTCCCCTCAGTCAGACTCCCACCTGCTAAATGATAAAGATACCGCCGTCTAATTAAATCTAGAGATTCTTTTTCTGCATCAGTAATCTCTGGCAAACTCTCATACCATTCCGTAAAAAATCGCTCATCTTCCGTCCGCCTCAAATTAAAGCGACTTTCCACATCCGCAAATGTTTTAATAACATCAGTAATAGCTGTTTTTTGCACCACTTTTTACCTACGTTCTCCACATCTTATCGTAATTTATGATTGTACCAGTCTGTCACTACTTTGATTGATTAATACTTGGGGCGGTTTTTGATTACTAAAACACGATCGGGATTTGAGGTAAGTTATGACTAACTAAATATTCACCTTTCCAGCGATTTTGCCCGTCCAATATATTGACATATAACACATCATGTGCAGCTTATACACATACCTCCTTGGGAAAACGCTGTGGCACAAGTTTATATTGTTTTTCTAACCATAACTTCGCCTCTTCATAGGTGAAACTCAAAAAAACTAGCCGATTGTTTTGAGATGGATCGTAAACACAGCTAATTCCTTGCTTATCTCGAACCAAAAGCATAACTTTTAGAGGAAAATTCCTTGCATCTATCCACAACTCTGTAAATTCCCAGTCATCGGATGGATGTTCCATTAGATAAAATGATGCACTTTCAATTTCCCAATCAACCCATTCTAACGGGTTCTCAAAAGCACCTTCTAATCCAAATAAACTTACAGTTTTACCAACATCGGGAAAATCATCATCTATGACTGTTGTAGAGTTTTCTTCCAAAGGTTGAAAACGATTAGAACCAGGAGGTTCTTCTACATATCCAGTTAGCTGACGTACCGATGATTTCACTTCATCGAAAATTAGGTAAGATTTGGATAGGAAAAATATTTCATTTTGGGGATTAAGTGGATGACCTGGTAGTAACCCTAGTTGACGGGTGGGAATGACAATTTTTGAATCACGAATTAAAGGTGGCTCTAAGTTACAATTGGTAAAATATAGTAGGTCAAAATGATTGCTAATTATAGTCATTTTATTTTTTCCAAAATAGTTGTTTTTAAGCTGGATAATGGAATTTCTAAAGTGCCATCATTTCTAGGCGTTTCCCTGGTAAATTTTTGGTTAATAAATCTGGTATCTAGTGGCGCATTTTCTTGTAAAACTTTTAATCCCAGTTGCTCAATGATTTCGACACTTGGGAGTTTGCCAAAAGGATTTCTTTTAGTGGAATTGATATAAAGACGACCTCCTATTTTTAGTACGGGTGCTGCATATTCAAGAAAATATGCCTGGGGATTACTAACTATAATTTGGTCTATACTCTGTTTAGGTAATTTGGGTAAAAATTCAGCAATTGATGCTTTAACTCCTGACTCAGCAATCAAGTCAACGTTGATAGCTTCGGGAATCTGAGAAATTTTACCGCCAAATAAATCGAGAGTTACATTCTGTCCTAAGATAAGTTGATTGGTAATTAACTCAACTCCTTCTATTATATTTAAACTTAACTCATAAGAGAGAGCAAAGGGATTGTGTTTCTGAGTGGGTTCTGTGGGTTCGCTAGAGGATGTTGAATGATTGTCTTCAGTTGGCATTAGTGCAATTTTTCAGAGATAGTTAAGTGTAGCGACCTTCCGAGGGCAATTGTGACCAATTCAAAATCAAACGTTGCCTTCGAGCGATCGCTTCCCAAACTGTTGAGGTACACCGCTACTGGATGCAATGCCAGTGGCACCGGTGAGAGCAGTTTCAAGGTTTCCGGTTGTTGCTCTCCAATTCGGTTGAGCATTTACTCTTTCTAAGTTTCCAAATGACGCTCAACCAATCTAGCACGCGACTCTCTCAGCAACGCCTCCTACTGGCTATGGCAAGTATAGTCCTGAACTATCATCAGGTTGAGCGTGGAGGTAGCGGCTGGTAATGGCAATGCTGGAATGACCCAATGTTTCACTGACTAAGTGAATTTTTGCACCCCGCTCCAAGGCGTGAGAAGCATGAGCGTGGCGGAGGGTGTGGGGTGAAACTTTACCAGTAATTTTCGCAGGTTTGGCGGCGGCTTGAACAATCTTGTGTACCCACTCTCTCTGCAAGTGTCCTTGCCCGTCGTGGCTGTGCTTTTGAGAGCGAAACACCGGCTCGTTCTCCCCTGAATCGCCCCGCAACCTTTGCAATTCTACCCACAGAGAAGCTGGGATGAGTACCGTCCTGGTTTTAATACCTTTTCCCGTCACTGTGATTTGCCCTTTATTGTTGCGAATCGATAAGTGCTTCCACTTCAAAGCGCATAACTCTGACACTCTAAATCCCCCATAATAAAGCGTTTTTATAATTAGTTTATTTCTCAAATTTGATTCCAAATCTATCATTGTCAGCACTTCTATTTCTGACAGCAGCCGTTCCGATAGGGTATCAGGAGCTTTCGGAAGCGGGAGGGGCGCTCCCACATTGCGGGGCAAAATTTCAATTTTGGTTCCAAACGAGAGCAGGGATTTGACGGCCGCCATAATGGTGCGCTGAGTTGAAGCTGACAGGTTGTTCTGTTCCAAGGAAGTCGCAAACCCTTGGACTTCTGCCAGTGTGACCAATAACAGAGGCTTACCCGCAAACTCCAGGAAGCGCTGGGCATACAGGCGGTAATAACTCTGAGTGCGCTTGCTTTTGCCATGCAACCACATATTCAGCAATTGGTCAGTAGCAGTATCCGTTTTTTCCGCTGACAGAAGTGCCATTTCTACACCATACTGGTCATAAAAAACACTTTAATCACTTATTGTAGTTTTTAAACAAAAAGAAGGATCTGGCGGTGCTGGAGTCTTTCTCACCCCACGATTGGAGCCGGATGTTTGGTTTTGCGATTACCGCCTCGATGCTGGGTTAGATGTTGTGACTGTGAAGAAGTTGGTGGGCTATGCTCGACCCCTCACGACGACCAGGTACGATCTTGAGACGCTTCACTGTGAGGTGAAGCATAAATACTTGGCTACTTTACAAAACTTTTACTTCTGATTCTTTTTCTTTAACTTTTTAAGCTCCTGATCGTACAATTCTGCTGCTTCTTGCAAGGGATTTTTGCGTTGTTTAGGTGTGGAGGCTGGTTGCTTTAGCAATGTATTATCTAGTTCAGAAGATAACTGGCTGTAGAAAGACTCGATTGTTCCTTCACCAGGTTCTTCACTTAAAGGTTTGACATTGTTAATACTAGCAGCAAATATCTCGGCTTCAGCCGCAAAATCTGCGGTAGATATGCTGTCGGGGGGTTGCCAGCGATGCACGAAATCGTATTTCCATAAACTTCGTTCCATCACCTGAATTAAACTTATTTTTAATGCTGTTGTTATTGCTATTGCTTGCTGGTATACTTTCTCTCCAATCGCCCGTTTGTTAAACAAAAAATCGTAAACATAAGGAATTCCCCATAGAATTCCTACTGCTTCAGCTTGTCGCACCGAAACCAATCCACCGAATAACTTTCCTATATATTTATCTAAAGCTTGCTGGTTAAATGCAAAATATTTATCGGGATTGGTTAAATTCTTTCGAGGTAAATTTCGGTCTTCAAGAAAATCAAACACTACTGTCCAGATAGTTTGACTGGTGATGAAATTTACCTGCTTTTGTTCGATCATATAGACAGAAAAAGCCATTGACAGAGTGCGTAAATCTTTTTCAAAGTTCCGCTTTAAATCAATTTGTAAAATCTTGATTTTTCTCTATAACTGCGGTCAAGTTTCCCAGAATTTCCTGTTCAAATTCACTGGTGTTTTGACTATAATATTCAGTAGCTGTAGTCCGCAAGTTTTCCCCATCAAATGGGACACCGTTTTTAAGTTGTTGGTAAGCTTGCTCAATTAAGCTCATCAAAACAGTATCGGCTAGTTCTGTTTCAGTACCGCCCAATACTTGGGGCGATTTCTGTACATTATGATAGGTAGCACGGCACAAATCTACTGCTATTTCTGTAGTACCATAAAATTTCAGTTGTGCTAAAACATCGAGTACAAAGTCTATTCCTGACACCGAATCTGCTATAGATCGAGTTAGGGAAGTGCGTACCTGAGCGAGATCGTTGCGAAACAGATAATACTCTACTAAAAGATTGTCGAAATAGGGATATTCTTCCTGATACAACTGTGGTTGCTGCTGTTGAAACTTAGTAACGAAAGCTAGGAAAAGCTCAATTAGATTGTTGCTATCTAACTCATCGCGCATTTCCACCAGTATTGTTCCCAAATCCACGTCCTGAATTAACTGGGGAGATAGTGGTTGGTCGAATACCTCCATGAGCATTTCATATCTCTGTTTGACAGCGGTCAGATCGTAAGCATCGCACCACTGTTCGGGGTCGGTCAATATTATAGTCATAGAAAAAAACTTTCTCTTCATTAATAACTGTATCAGCGAAGTTGTGCTGTCACTAACCGCAAAGTAGTAACTTAAATCCTTCATTTGATTTTTGATTTGGTTTGATTCGTGGTTTTTGCAAAAAAACCCTTGAATTGTGGGCGTTTGAGAGAATTTCCCCTGAATTAAGCCGAGTATTATTTGAGAAAGTGCAAGATAAACCCGCAACGCCTTACCTGGTAAGAGTTTGAATTGCTACTTTGCTGCGGATGTCAGCGTATGACTGAGCGCGATTCGGTGTTCGGCGAGCTTACACGAGCCGCTGCTCTCACCGTCGAAGCCTTCGCTATTTTTGGGCCTCATAGAACTGCGCGATCGCCCCTTCCTACACCTTCCTCCAGCAGTCCCGACTGCCAGGAGTCCAAGTCAACTTGAGGCTCTTATATTCTTACTAGATCAGACTATATTAGAATTATTTAATAGTACCATGATAGTATTACAGTATTACAATATAAAATGGGTTAAACGGGCAGCTCGGTTGAGGAGTTCAACAAACGGGCTCTGCTCACAAGCCCAGCTTTTTTCGCAAATCTTCTACCGTTAGCACGCCATCGATCTCGACATCGCTGCAATGAAGCAGGTCTACAGCCACGCTAATCAAGTGCCGGGGGAAGACTCGCTCTCCTGCGGGGACTGGGTTGATATTGTTGTCCCGAATGGTTTGAGCTGTTTCCGACAGCCACTGCTGCTGATCGCGGGTTAACTCGATTACCATGCTGACTGGCTTTTCTTTCGACTTTTTGGCAGATGAGCCAGTTTTGGCAACTTTAGCCTTGGGCGCGTCTGCGGTTGCAGCCGGCTCCTGAGTTTCGCTAGGTACGGAAGAGTTAAAGGCAGAGAACTGAGAAAGGCTGACCATTCCATTCATCTTGTCTCGCTTCATTTTAACCTCCATAATTTTTGGCATTCTTTGGCTAAGCTCTGATAAGCCTTCGTCGCGGGGGACTTGGGCGCGTAATCGAGTAACGACTTCTGAGAGGCGATCGCCTCAGCAGCGACGATGTTTTCGGGGATATTGGTGTAGCCCACATTCCGCAGATATTTAAGTTGCGTTAATAGAGGATAGATTCGGAATAAATAACGCCTAAAGTGATTGCTATGCAATCATTTTAGGCTTTTTTAGGATATAATAATTTCCACCACTAACCCAACTCTAAAAACTATGAAAAAGCCCTCAGAAGCGATAAATATTGTAAATTTAGACCATTTGGGAATAGTAGCAGGAATAATAGATGAGATGGAATTGGTAGAAGAAGTCAACAAAAAAGTGGGATTAAGAACCAAAGAAACCCTCAGCCCAGGACAAGTAATGAAAGCGATGATTTTGAACGGATTGGGGTTTTTGAGCGCCCCAATATACCTATTCGATACATTTTTTGTAGGAAAAGCAACAGAACATCTAATTGGAGAAGGAGTAACGCCTGAACAATTAAACGATGACAGGATAGGCAGAGCATTAGACAAATATTATCAAGCTGGGACGATAAAAGTGTATTTGTAGAGAGACTGAAAGAATTTCAAAATCAGTGGACATTTGACGGTATATGTGTAGCAGACAGTGCCTTATACACAGCTCCTAATTTGTCAGCGATGGCAGGAATGAAATGGATAACCAGAGTGCCATTAAGTATCAAAGAAGCTCAAAATAAAATCTGGGATATAAAAGATAATGCCTGGGAGCCAAATCAAATAAAGGGGTATAAAATAGCAGCGATATCAAGTGAGTATGCTAACATCAAGCAAAGATGGCTAGTGATAGAGAGTGAAATCAGAAAACAAGCAGCAATTAAAACAATAGCCAAGCAAGTAGAGAAACAGTTAGAATCAGCCAAAGCCTCAGTGCGTAAGCTATCGGGGCAAGAGTTTGCTTGTATTACCGATGCAGAGATAGCAATAAAAAGGTTATCAGATTCTTGGAAATATCACCAGATTGCAGAAATTGAATACCGAGAAAAGCCAGTCAAAAAAACGACAATTAAGCCGAAAATATCAAGCCAGACCAAGACAACAGTTTATCAAGTTACAGGTAAAATAGAAACCAGAAAATCAGTAATAGAAGCGGAAAAAGTCAAAGCCGGGAGATTTATATTAGCCACGAATATCTTAGATACTAAAACAGTGAGCAATCAACAGGTATTATCGGAGTACAAAGCGCAGCAAAGTAACGAGAGAGGATTTAGATTTATCAAAGATCCGTTATTTTTTACGTCAAGCGTATTTGTGAAAAAGCCGGAGCGAGTGGAAGCAATTGGAATGATAATGGGACTGTGCTTGTTAGTTTATAACCTAGCTCAAAGGAAATTGAGACAACAATTAGAAGCTAGCAATGAGGGGGTGAAAAATCAGGTGAAGAAATTAACAAATAAGCCGACGATGCGCTGGATATTTCAGATGTTTCAAGCGGTGCATTTAGTGTCGATAAATGGAGAGAAGCAAGTCAGCAATTTAACCCAAGACCGTCAAGATGTATTAAAGCATTTAGGGCAGTATTGCTGTCAATACTATTTAATATTTTCAAGTGGATGATGATTGATATTAAGGTATAAATATTTGTAAATAATCTTCATTTATGAGTCAAGACAATTTGCTCTTGGCATGAGTTGACTTTGTTAAAAAGATGAGTTGAAGTGATAAATATAGCGACATGAATATATTAGAAAAAGTCAATTCTTTCAACTTACTTAATCTAGGTAAATTTTACAGGCTCCTGTAACGCTAAAACCCCATAAGTTCAATCCAAAAGCATATTGGCTCCCAGCTTTCACAACTAATAAAAAAATCCCAGCCACATCTGCGGAATGTGGGTTAGACAGCGCCAGGGCAGCGCCCAAGTTGAGGACAGTTGTGGATTTGCAGGTTCCCCCCTTAAGGTTGAATACAGCCACTTTTAGCATAATTAAATAATTAAATTATAGAGTAATAGTATTACAGTATTAGTGCATATTGGCAAGTGCTGAATCCTTAGTCTTCTTGGTCAAGGAAGGCTTTCGGCTTTTGGCTTTCTCATTAACTTTAGGGGGTGACAACCCTTCTGAAATCCTGATAGATAAAGTGTGGAGGCGGATTTACCTGAAAACAGAGCGCAGCGATTGTGACAGCTTTATTGACAATTAGGTTGTTGACTTTCAACGATCTGCTGCACCAGTTTCAACAACAACGTCAAGATTTTTCCAAATCCTTACAGATCCCCGCTTGTCAACCTTGGCAATAAATGGGGGTTGGTTGCCTTGAGCGAAACGCTCCATTTTAGCCCGCGCTTCCACAAAAATAGTCGCCATTTCTTCACCTGTCAAATTCCCTGTCGCTAACACAAATACTTTCGCGCCCGAATTAGCGATCGCTATTTGCTCTAAAATATTACGCCCAATCCGATCGTCCTTCGTTAAAATCAACCATCCCCAACTGCTCACGAATGGCAACCATTCCGTATCCAGGGCATCTGGCAAAAAATGATCGTCGTGAATTTCCACCCGCACGCGGGGTGAAATGAGCAACCGACACTGTTGGCGAATTCAGTGCAAGACCTATGTGAGGTTAGTCAGTTCACAAATAAAGCGATCAACTGACATTTCCTTTTACCATGTAATACACGGTTGGGGGATAATTCTGGCTATGGCTCCCCAATTTTTTAGTGCCGCTGCGCTTTGGGATATTTCGTTTTTCTCTCTCCCATGTATTACACCGTAGAATCAAAATCATTTCTATACTATCGTTGTAATACATGGTGTTAACCAAGATGAAACGGGATATTCAGGGTAAATTTGCGCTCAAAAACGACGACTATCGTTTAGTTCGCTCCCTGAGACTAACCGATAGAAACCTGGAAGGCTGGTATTGTTGCCGAATGCAACGGCTTAACCAGGGCTGACTATTTAGAACAGATTGTGCGGGACGCTATCCTTCCAGGTATTACACGGGATGAAACACTCAATTTACCATGTAATACATGGAAAGAACAATCCCCTCCTCCGTGTAATACGACGGACGAGGAGCATCGTCCTCAAAGCCCAACTCCCCTCATACCCCAACCAGAAGCACTCTTATGCTTTACGCGATCGCACTTTGTGGGAACTAAAGTTAGGTAAGCAAGCTACTGGATAGAAAGTGGCCCTTCAAGCTATCAATCGTTTCATCGCTGAATTGACTTACCCAAACACAAGCATTTTTTGACTTCGCCAACAGCATCGACTGCTCATTTACCCCCGATCACCAAAAGTTGCCAAGACCCACATTTGGTTGCAATTTGCTGTAATTACTTGCCAAGAGATTCCAAATTATCTGGTCTTCCTAACAAAATATCTGACCAAGGCAGTTTCACCAATTCTGGCTCAAGATACTTAAACCTGAAATCACAGCTAATCCTAGTAAAATCCGTTTCATTTTTAACAGTTCCATGTTCCAAATATCCTCCATCCCAAATAAAAGCTTCTCCATATTTTAAATTTATTGGCTGGTAGTTTTTTTTACCGTAATCTGTTTCACACCATACAGTATTAGTATCAAAGACATCTGTAAAAGGTAAATAACAATTGATCTGATCTTCTCTTTTAGTAATATTAGCATCTCGATGAAATTCACTAACGCTCCCCGTCCCTGCTAAATGTACTCTCATCTTTGGATGAGCCGAATAGCTAACCTTAAAGCCATACTTGGGAGCAAGAACTTCCGCAACCCATTTATGATAAACCTGATAAAACAAAGATTGATCTGGGAGTTGTTGCATCAGTTTTCTTAGCTTGATATTATCTTGATAAGAAATCTGAGTAGAGCCAATTTTCTTAGACAAATAAATGTGCAGTTTATTTATTTGAGGAACCTTAAATACATAAGCACAAAGCAATTTATTAAATGGATACTTGTCCGGATCGTAAGCAATGACTTGAGAGTATTTGAGCATAGCTTTATCACTAATAGTTTGTCACTAATACTAAATTTTTTTTTGATTGTAAGACTTTACCACCGATGGATTTTTGCAGAGAAAGAGAGCCAGAAAGTCTCTTTTCCTTATCATTATACAGCGGTTCCTGCTGTAATGCGGTACAATAAACAAAAGAAATATTATTCTGTAGTTAAAGTCTGTTAAAACTATAGACAGTTTTTTTCTGTTGTTGCTCCAAGTCTCCTTGAAGGTCAACGGTCGCTAGTCTCACAAGCGATCGCACTTTTTGGCCTGCTTAGTCTAAACTCCAATAGATCGATCTGTTGATGCTAAAGTTTTGTTAACCAAGTCAGATACTTGATTGACAAGGGATAAATGTTGAATCAGATCTGAAGAATTCATGAGAAATGCCTCCTAGCCTAATCTAGAAAGAATTTTATTAACAACCATGCTGGTATAGTTATGTTTTTCCCACTTATGCCAAAGTAGAAGTCCCCCTTTGCTACTATTTGACTGAACAATAGCTGCTAAATAAGCAGATGCCCATTCCGGTATTTTTGGTCCAAAGTAGTCTGATTTTTCTTTGTAAATAGAAGAACCATAACACTTAGAGGACTCATCTTCTTCGGCGGATTTGGACTCGCCAAAAAACTCGATCGATTTAATAATCGGGTCGATTAAGAGGGTTACTTTTCCAGAATAACAATCTTTATCACCACCCTGCCAAGAGAGTTGACCTTTTTCAAAAGAAAACAACGACACTTGTTTGCTGTTCACTAACAATCCTTTTTCTGAAATAATAAACTTATTAATTGCCTCAGAAAACCGACCAGTTGTTCTTATTGCATATTCCCCAAATATTTGCGACAAATCTGAAGTGTTATATAGCTGATTAGCCAAGGGCAAAAATTCTTTTCTCTTAGGATCGATCTCCTGAGCCGTGAAGTTATTCTTAGCGGGAATTAAGTCATCATTCGTCCAAAGTTTTCCGATAATTCTTCGGTTGCCTTTTGGGGTTATATCTAGTCTTAAAAACCCGTTGTAAGGATTTCCCGATTTAGCGTTCCACTTAATGATTCCGTTATTAAAAACAAATTTTTTGATCCGAATATCATTGATGTAAATAATGCTACTTGCTCTTCGACCCTGATTTCCGATAATTGTGACAACGATCTCTTTAAGAGGTTCTAAGAATACGCCTGTCCAAGGAAATAGATTGTTGCGATTGAGATAATCGATCGATTTGTTAAGGAAAGACCAATCTATTTGATGTCCTCTCTCTTTCAGCCAGAGGTTAAGTTGTTCCCTAGCCTCCTCTTTGTTCAAAGAGCCAATTTTTTTAAGAAGTGAGCTTGAGGAAGTCCTTTTCGTTAAAAGTTCAGTAATAAATTTCTCTGTTTCTTTTGAACGAAGATATCCTCCTTTGCAGGCAACTTGTATTGCCCCCGAGTCTCTAGTGGCGAGCATTCCTCTTTCTTTATCTGAAAGGGCAGAAAATCTGGGATTGTCAAGTGCTTTAATCGGCTCTTTTTCATAAAGCTCTTGCAATTCCGTATCAAAACGAAGCTCAATTAAAAACTTACTGGCTTCTGTCTCTGGTTGCCACCTATAAGATGCGGGAATCCTAAAGTTTTCAAAAGCATCAAAGGCTTTCATTTCTTTTGAACTGTAAAGTCCTATTTCTCGCAAGGGGTTTTTCGGCTTAATTAGAGTTTGACCTTTACGCAGCAAGCCCAAATCTCTAACAACATTTACATTGGAAGCGATCGCATCTCGAGGCGGAATGTAGAATGTAGAAAGTCCTGTGATCTTAAGCTGAGTTTCGGGATCGTGCATCTCGTTGAGATGATAAATCTCGATCAGGGGCGGAATTGTTGGATACCTTGAGCCAATATAATGAGTAACCTTGTACTCTTCCCCATAGATATTTTGCAACCAACTAATAAAATAGGAAAAATCATTATTTAAATAGCCTTGTCTGCGGAATCCTAGTTCTCCGATTAACCCTACTTGCCAAAGAACTACATGGAGACTAGTATCGAGATTTCTTTGTCTCACTAAGGCATCTGTAGCCTCATGAGTCTGTAAACCAGGATGACAAGGATCTATTCCTATATCTGCACATAAAGTATCAAGAGCACAAACACCTGCCTTCATCACAGCTTTATAGCCTTCCCGACGAGCTATTTTTATCGCTCTATGAGTGGACAAGACAAAAATACCTGGATGCCCGTAGAAAACGACAACAACTTTAAGCCCTTGTCTAACCCAGTAGAGTTGGGCTTCTGTCATTTGCATATAAGTTGTGTACCTGACTTTATTTTCTCCATACAAAACATATAAATCTAAGGCATCTGGTCTTAAACGCTTAAGCCAAACAATTGTTGCCGGATCGGCAACACAAAAGAGAACTTTGTCGGCAGCTTCAATCAGTTTTTGGTCGCCTAATGAAATTCCGATTGTCTCAATACCGGAGCCAATTATTATTAACTCACCTTTTTTTGAACAAGGGAGTATTTCGCACGAATCCACTTCTCTGACTTCATCTCTGATCGAGGCAATACCTTTAGCTAGTTCTTCCCAAGCCTTTTGATGCTCTTCATAGGTAGGATATTTGCTTTGATTCGTAGCCATTTATTACTCCAAACTAACTAATTTTTGCAATGAATTTTAAAGCAACCGCCGCACCAACTTTCAGTGGAAGCTCCTTTCCTTGATACTTGTAATCACCCAGAGTTGTGTAAGCTTTTGGCCAATCTGCTTGAGAGGAGTAAGTCGCCATAGCATTTACTGCATCAAGTTCATCGCTGGTTGACCAACGCCATGCTTGTTGTGCTGCATCCTCTCGATCGTTTTTCAAGGAGAGAAGACCAGCTACCACCATATTTTGTTCGTTTACAGAAGCTCCTTGGTGAACATAATAGGAAAATGTAGTCCATCTCTCTTCAATTGAATTGGCAGGATTCTCCATATAATTCATCAGCAGTCCCAAAGGTGATGCCTGTTGTGGTGCTAGATCGGAATAATCCTGCTCGCTCTTCTTGTACCACAACTCTAGAAGCTTTTGCGCTCCAGTCATTGCACCCATCACGGCAGCATTCTTCAAAATAAATTTAAAGATCGCACCCTTCTCTTCCCATAAAGCCTTTCCAACATTTTTAACCAAGCCTATTAGTGCTGAACCATCGATATTGATATCCGTATCAATGTCAGTGTCAATATCAATGACAGTATCAACTACGTTATCAACTACCGTATCAATATCTGTATCAATATCAACATCAATATCGACATCGATATCGACCACAACAAACGGTACATCAATATCAACATCAATATCAACATCAATATCAACATCAACATCAACATCAACATCAACATCGGTATCAACATCGGTATCAACATCAGTGTCAACATCGGTATCGATATCAACATTAACAAGGTCTCCGGCATCCCCTTCTGCGCTGGTAAATTTCTCTGAGAGCCAATCGGAAACCTTACTTAAATCGCTCTTGACTGCATCAATGACAGCTTTTCCACCAGTCTGAAGAGCATTAAAAATATCTGGAATATTCTTCCCTAGGGCAATAACGGTATGACCGATCATCACTAAGTTGACACCCGTATAAGATAGATAGGCTAAATCATAGACCGCCATCCACCAAGCTATTTTGGGAACTTCATAGGGCTGTACGATAACATCATCGCCATCGATCTTCCCTGTAAAAAACAGTTCTATAGTACCGTCATCACCATCATGAAGTTCCATATTTTGCAGAACTGCTTGCAGTTTTATGCCAGAAGTATCTGATGCTCCACTATCCGTGAGGCTTCCTTTGGCGTAGGTTAAATCTACTACTGTGCCATAAATTGGGGAGCCAGTATTTGAATCGAATCCTGTAATTGGATTGTACTTAACACTTCCATTACTGGCAAAAACTATTTCGCCACTCTTTGTCTTTGGTAAAACTAAGGGAATAAATGGTTGAGGTGCTTCAGGATTATAACAATAATAGGTGCCTACCCAAGCACGACCATCATTTTCTGCCCAGTGTGTCACCCCGGAAAATTTCAAGTAATCAAATCCAACTTTATTCTCTGAAAACCATTGATCTAGTAAATCCTTTTGATTGACTAAATTCTGATTATCGATAATTATTTCATTGATATCTAAAGAGTTTGGGCTATAGGGATTGGCTTTATAGGATTTGTAAAAAGCTAGTGCTGCCTCTGCTTTAGTCTCGTCGTCTTGGGAAATAGTAACATTTGTGTCTCCAAGAATATTGGAAACTACTGAAGCTAGGGGAAATCCGTCGGACTGTCTGGCAAAGGACAAATAGACTAAAGGTTCGGTTGGTGTATAGTCCTGTTTGGAATTGGCCGCAACTGAACCTACTTTAGTATAGATCGGATATAGTGTATCTGGATTGGAAGCAGAAGCTCCTGTGGGAACTTGGTAAGTGTAAATATCTAATGGCTGATTGTATTGATTATCGATGTGAACTGGATGTCCTGTCATGATCTACTCCTTTAAATTTAATTGAAATGTTACGACACCTAACTTATTCCTACTTATCCCTCTTCTGGTTCATAGGCTCCGCTTTCCAACTCTTTTATCTCGTCTTTGTTGGCTTCTATTTTTTCTTCAATATCTCTAACTTCTTGGGTTAGAGATTCCATATTTAATTTCCAATCTGAAGATGCACTCGATTCAGCCTGTGCGATCGTATTACTAATGTTAATAGTAAGATTAGCTATGTCGTTATTGGCGTGAGTAACGATATCATAGAGGGTTGTCGGCTCTGAACTATCTAAGGAGTTTTTAATATCTGCTAGAGATGTAGCGAGACTTTCAACCTTACTCCCCATACCTGCTATTTCAGTCAATGCCTCTAATTGCTTTGCTTGACTTTGTAACTGATTAAGAATATCTGATTTCTGCTGTTCGAGCAGCTGAGCGTATTGCTTGCGCCACGCCTCTTGAGAATATTGTTCGCCAGTTCTGGGTGTGACAATCTTGTCTAGAGTGCCATCTGAATTGGTGCTATAGGTTACTTCTCCTGGACGACTGGTATAGTTTCGATCGATAAACTGACCTAGGTCTAGCTTATTTTTGTCTAAAGTGGCTTTAAGTTCCTTACTAATATCAACGAGCTTGTGACTTCCTATGTTTAATCTCACATCGGTTGGTAGGAGGTCATAATTCACGCCCAGCGTAATTTCTTGAAGAGATAAAGCTAGTTCTTCTAAAGGATCGAATTCTGGTCTGACAATGGAAATACGACCTTTGAATCCATTCTTCGCTTCAAGTAAGGGCAAGATATTTTCTGGTGTAGCAAGTGGTGCAAGAAAGATGCTTCTTACCTCACTAATAGACATGGCCTCATGTACATTTAGTGCAGAAGCTCTGGGCATATTGCCATAGGAATGGGTTACATCTATAGCTAATTCGAGGGAAGGGTTTACCAGTCTGGCTTCATTGACAATTGCTTGGGCTGGAATGAGTGCCGTCTCAAGGACAATATTCTTACCAACCAAGCTTAAAACTTTATCCCCTGACAACCACCAACTCATATCCATTGCTAAGTAGGTGTGAACGAATTCTTCTATTCCTAAAGTGTTACGAAACGCTTCGGCATTTTTTAAGGCTTGTTCAAGAGTATTATTTGAGCCTGTAGTCAGCCTTGTTTTAGAGGTTAAAAGGTGATTAAATGTTTCTTCTAAACTCAAAACTTTAGGCTCTGTCAAGCGACTAATCAGTCTAGAAGTCGCCTGTTGGGCATAATCGGCTTCTTTCACAACTGCTCCATCAAAAAAGCCCGGTTTTGGGGCAGGCAAACCCTCAATGTCAGCCAGTATTTGGCGAAATGTACGAAGTTCGGGAAAGTCGCTTAATTTTGGTCTATTTGTTACGGTTCTGTCCCTCAAAATAGGTAGCAATGTTCGCCTTAACAGAGATACTTGTTCCACATTTGCTGTCAAAAGTTTAGCAAATTTTGGGCTTAACCCTTTTGGGCCGAGTAAGAATGATTTGAGAAATTGATTATAGGGCATAAATTAGGATTTCCTCATTATTAAAAATACTGGCGATTGGTTACCAATGGACAATTGATAATTGACAATTATCAATAAATTCATTTGGTTTAAAGCCTCCCCTTTAAAGATATGAGCGCCAGAATTAGAGGAGAGCCAAGTTTTTTATTCGGGAAATTCAGGGGGAAATTCGTCGCCCTCTGCCGGTTCTTCTCCTGTTCCTTTTTCTTCTTGCTCGTTCACTTTTTCCATATCTTCAGTAATTTTATCCCCTAACTCTTTTTGTTCGTTGAGTATTTCTTTTTGTTGTTCACCAATGGTTTTTCCTAAGTCATTCTCAAGTTTCTCGGAGGAGCTTCTCAAATTGGCTAATGCTTCTTTTTGAGTTGAAACAACGTCTTTGATCGTACTAGGCTCGGCTTGATCTAAGGCAGTGTTTATGTCTTGAACACTGGTGGCGGCAGATTCCAACTGCCCCATTTGTTGTGCTGTCATTTCTGGAGCAAACTCGGCAAGAGTTTCGAGTCTTGCTGCCTCTGTTTGTAACGTAGCCTCAATGCGTGCTGCATCGCCATTGGCAGAAACCAGCTCTTCTGAGTTTGCCGCTTGCTCTATAGCCTGTTGTCCGTCTGAAGGAAGTTCTTGCTTACCGTCTGTCAGCTTTTTAATCAAATCTTCGTTGTTCTTTTTGAGTATTTCTTCAAAGCTTTTTTGTTGTTGTTCTAGGAGTTCTTTTGTGGTTGGTTCCTTTACACCCGCTTTAGCCTTAGCCCATTTATAAATACCCCAAAGTGTGCTTCCGAGAAAATGAAGCATCATTAATGCTCCACCAATTTGCATCACAGATTGAAAGATTTGTGCAGAGTTTTTAGGATGAAATAGTGTATTCCAAAAACTTGAGGAAGGATCGTTTGATTTTTGTGGCGAGTCAATCCCCAAAACAGTTTGACCATTTACTGAGCCAGTTAATAATGAAATAATTTGGGTATCTGTCGGGTTCTGACTAAATCTGCTTTTTAATTGAAAAGCCCCCCTAAGTGCCAGTCCTGGTATATCTAAAGAGGGATCGTCAAGAAATAGTCCATCGGAATAAGTTAATGATTTAGCCTTAGAAGAGTCAACATCAACTGTAGTTGTATCAGTTGGATTTTTGGCTGGAGTAAAAGTAATACTGTAACCACCATTAGCTTTTGTTAGATCTATTGCACCAGATTTGGTTAGGGAAACAGTGCCAACGAAACTTGTTGCCGTGCCATCGCTGCTGTACAAGTAATAGGTAACACTATCATTATACTCTGCCCAAACGAAAGGAAATTTTTGATAGTAGCTTTGCACGGCTACAACAGCCGCTAAGGTAACGTTTTGGTAATTTTTTGTGCTTTTAAAAAAGGCATTTACGTTGTCAGTAATCGAGTTGGCTACATTGTTTGAAGAATTATCTGAACCATCTGCTCGATCTGATGCTGCACTTGATGTTTGAGACATGGCAGCTTGGTAATTTTTGGCCAATTGTGATTCGGGATAGGCAGAAATTGTCTGATGAAACTGAGCCGCATTTTTCATCGCATCACGATCGTCTTTTGTTACTGTCTGATCGGGAAAATTTGGCGGTGTGGCAAAGATATTTTTCATCACGCCATTATTGGCAACGGGAGAAATCCAATTAGCAGTACTAATTATTAAGTCATACAATAAAGCCGGCTTCGTTTGACCTGTTGTAGGATCTTTGTAATACTGATCGAGGGTAACTGTGTCAGAAGTTCCTTGTGCGATCGAATTTTTGCCACTAGATGTGTCAAGTATTTTTAAGTCTTGATTGTACACATCTGTAGCACCTGAACCTCCGGGAGCATCTGCCGTAGATGGAATAACAACTATAACATCCACATCACTGTTATTAATAATCTTAATAAGTTTTGTTGGATCGGGGGAGGATACTAAATCTTGAACTGTTTGCTGCGTTTTTATGGGCTTGGAAGAGGACATAGATTCTTATCCTTTTTAGTTTGAGTTTTTATTTTTGAATCACCATAACATTCCTCTACCTAAATAAAAAAAAACTTTACTAAAATTAATATTTATTCCTCCAGGTGTGGATGTAAAGGAGTTTAGTGTCTTTATGGCGATGAAGAAGTTGTGCAATTACGTGAGTTCGATGGCTGGCGATCGCAAGTTTCGGTCAGATGCACTTTATACCCAGTCCAAGTCACACTGCGTTTGTTACCAAAGCGAGCATCGATGTCATAAGGAGAGTCAAAACGACTACCAGAAGGAGCTAAGTCGCTGGCAGCCCGCAATCTTACTTGCTCATTCTCCACATAATATTGATGTATCCAAGTCTGTCGCAAAATTTCGACTGCTGGCACAAGCCTCAGCCAATTTTGGACATCTTCTGCCCACACAGATATCAGTAATTGCATACCATCTGTGCCAATCATCTCAGCATATTCTTTACGAGCAGCAATGCCTTTGGGTAGGCGATACTCTTCTATGGCACGACCGTAGCGTTCAAACCATTCCTCTGGAACCCATGAACGTAACCAGTCTGGCGCAACTGTAGCTAGGCCATTGAGGGCCGCACGTAGGGTTTCACCTACCCCTTCTAGTCGGTTCAAGTTGCGAATAGCAGCCAGCACATGAGTAGAGTCCGTGCGCTGTTTTCCTCTTTCTTTGAGCCATCCACGTTCTTTAAATTGTTTCAGTAAGGTGTCTAGCAGTTGTTGTTCTGCACCACCAGTTATCAATCGGGTGCGAAATTCACATAATACAGAGAAATCAAACCCTGGGTCGGTCAATTCCAACCCCAAAACATATTTCCAATCAATTCTACTGCGGACAGCTTCAGCCGCTTGTCGATCTGGCAAATCCTCAATAAATTGCAGCACACAGATTAATGCCAGTCGCCAAGGTGTAACTGTTGGTTGACCATGAGTGGGATACAAGGCGGTAAAGTCACTATCACTGTAAAGTGTGCCAATTTCATCTCGCAGCGTGAGATAAAGGTTTCCTTTGGGGAAAGCAGCACGGGCGACACGAACTGTTTCCTCTGGCACAGGACTGATGGGTTGTGGTTTTAGTGACATATCCCTAACTCTCCTGGCTATATATAGTGCCAATCTTAGGGTGACACTTTACGGATTTGCTGTCTACTTTTGACTTCGCCAACAGCATCGGTTGCTCATTTCACCCCCACGCCTGCTTGCCGTAGAGCATCCGCCACAGACCTTTTACCCAAAGCACGATCAATAAAAAAGACAGGAGTCTCTGATTTAGTCACGCTGCCACAGAAAGCGCCATTTCACAGCGAATCGCTTCCTCAATCTGGAGGTGCGAACATCTATAATCAAGAGCCAGAGTGTCAATCGAATCTCCTGCCTTATATCGCTCTCCTAAGATAGCTGTAGGAATGCCAATACCAACTTAAACTGGACGACCAAACGCGATTAAAGGGTCAATTGCTAACACTTTCGGAGCCTCTACCGCATTCAAACGAGTAATCGGAAATAGGCGGGCTGCAATGCCTTTTTCGTCCCACTCAACCCGCCTTAAAAGATGCTGCAACGCTGCCCGCATCACCAATTGTCCGTCCCTAGAAACCGCGATTAAACTGCCTAGATATTCTACAAACAGATCCACGCCATCCGTTTGAAACCGAAGTTGTGCTAAGGGATGAGGAACACCAAACTCACTTGCCAGGTAATCGAGGGTGAGCCGAATTTTATCCAAGCGAATTTTATGCTCTTGACGAATCACTCTCAAAACGTGGGCCTCAACTAAATTCGTAAATGAGAGTTGAGGAAATTGAGGATTTGGGCGCTCAATTAATGGCTGAAAATATCGCTTACACTCTGTGGTTGGGTAATAACGCCCATGTAACCAAGACCGCAGCGTTGGGAGTGGAATCGTTAGATAACGGGCGGCATCTGCTATTGAGTAGGCAGGTAGATTGCGAGAATCTAACCCGTTCGGCACAAACACCATATCAGCCCAGGTTCACGAATGTCGGTATGGGCTTATTTTATCATGGAGTGCGATCGTGCCTCTGGTAAGGGGAGGAGAAGGGAAGAATTTTCTGTTCTTGAACCCTAGTCTCTAGTCCCCAGTTCCTATTCCCCCTCCCCTTTCTTTCCCCCTCTCCCTTCCTTTTCAAAAGCTGCTGGTTGTAAATTACTGGGTGATACTTTGATAGCATGGTAGCTTAAAATGCCAATTATCAGAGCAGCATTTGTCGATAAAAGCCTCTAAGAGTAAGGAATAGAGTGGCTTGTTTAAAAATATAGCAAGCTACTTTGATAGCAAAACAGCAAGACTATTTTGGTTCCCAAACATAGCGAATGGGGGGTGCTTGGGGCTGTCCTAATATCGAAGAGTGCGATCGCCTCAGTTAGAGTCGATAGGAGCGTTACCACTCCTACCTCTGTCGGGTAAGGTTCGAGCGTCGCCGCTCTCCCCTCCCCTAAGAACCGTGCTTAAGACTTTCGCACTTACACGGCTCAAGCCTAACTTCTAACCTTTTGAGACTGGTTTTTGGTTTGAGAGTGTACCTGTTTGTGGCAAGCTAGGTGGACGTGCTGAAGGTTGTACTCGTCGTCAGTACCGCCTTTAGCAACAGGTACTATGTGGTGGGTTTCTATTTCCTCTCCATTTAACAATAACT
Source organism: Kamptonema formosum PCC 6407 (assembly GCF_000332155.1). Lineage (GTDB taxonomy): Bacteria > Cyanobacteriota > Cyanobacteriia > Cyanobacteriales > Microcoleaceae > Kamptonema > Kamptonema formosum. Next base: position 39,553 of record NZ_KB235906.1, read on the forward strand.
CTCCGCAGGTAGGACAAATCCAGTTTTGATTTTGAGCGACGGAATAGTATTTACTGCCCTTACTCCAGTATGATTTGCCTAATCTTTGGTTTCGATTGAGCCAATATTCTTGTTGAAGAGGGTTGTCAGGTGAAGTATTCCCTTTAACCTTTATGTGACGTTCGATGGGCGTGTACGCTATCTGGTAAAGAGTAATAATTTTCTCTTTTCCTCGGCGGTCGCTAATTGTGGTAGCGAACGTCCATTTATTGCCTTATATCTGACCACGCCTAGTCGGTGGTTGGTGGATTTTATATATGTTTCTAATCCATGCAGTCCGATGTTGGCTAGAAGTGGGGAGATGACTCCTCCCTGTGGTGTGCCCGTCTCTGTGGGGTTTAGTTTCCCATTGAGAACAAATCCAGCTTTTAACCATCCTTCGATTACCCCTCTTTTAGGAAAGTTACTAATCATTTTTAGGATAGATTCATGGGCGATGTTGTCAAAAAAGCCTTTTATATCAGCTTCTAGAACCCATTTATCATTGCTACCTCTGGGATTGTCACTTAATCTGGTGAATGATTGTTCGATAGCATCTTGACAACTTCTGCCAGGTCGGAACCCATAGGAATTGGGTTCAAATCTAGCTTCCCACTCGGGTTCCAGTGTATTTTTAACTATTGCCTGCATGACTCTATCCCTGACGGTTGGGATACCGAGGGGACGCATTTTGCCATTTTTCTTGGGGATTTCTACTCGCCGCACAGGTTTTTGATTTCCACCCTTCCATGTATTAACAAATTTCACTCTTTGGGCTGGTGAGTTGATTACCTCCTTATCAATACCAGCGGTTTGTTTACCTTGATTGGTTTGAGTGATTTGTCGGACAGACAATAATAGGTTGGCGTAACTTCTCATCATTAATTTCTGCAAGTTTCTAAGCTTACGGAAATTACCAGTCTCTGAGGCACGAAAGATTCTTCGACGTAGATTTCTCACGGCTTTATTCATCTGTCTCCAGTTAATCTGGCTCCAATCTTTCAGCCGTTCTCTTTGTCCGTTTACGGTCATTTTCATGGCAGTAGCTAACTTGTCATTGAGTTCGATTTCTTTGTCTTTTCTTCTATTCGTGTTAGACCGAGGTTAAGTCTGCTATTACTTTCGTTCAGGAGCAAATTTTGAACTCCTATCTGAATCATTACAACTCAGCATTCGCTTTTTAACCCTTCCTCTATCCTCCAAAGAGTTGTGTCCTCGTTACCTTAGACCTACTAGGAGTTTTCGACCTCTCCTAGACTCTGTAGGACTTACCCTGTTGTATCGTTTGGTTTTGTGTTCTCAGTTAGGTGTTATCTATTCAGCGATGGGCTTGTGTTCACACGATTCATAAATGAAGGAGTTATGAATCCGCCCATAATGTCCTGTCAGCCTTATTTGGACATTTACGGTATCACGCCGTTTAAAATGATAATTCACTTGCGTTCACCATTTAAGAACTCTCTCTAGCTCCTGACCAGCTTGGGCTGCCAGTTTCGGCTACATTCGTGGTCTGCATTCCGGTTGTTTCGTTACCTACTTGACCGTGACCGGACTCAGTTATGAGTCTTTTACGTGAGAGTAGGGGGTGTGAATCCCCTAGTGGAGTTGGCTCCACGTACCAAACGACCTTTCAGGTCGCGCCCTTCAAAACCGTGCTTGATAGTTTCCCATCACACGGCTCCTTGATAAAACCACCCTTGTTATGGGTACGATTCAAAACGGCTTATCATCGTGATTCTTGTGGAGGGAACCATCTTGAGCCGTCTTTGTGTCGTGACAATGCCTGTGTAGAAGTTGTAGGTTATCGTAGGTATCTTTTCCACCTGACGATGTTGGTTTTATATGGTCAACTTCTACAATGTCTGTACTCGTAAAGTACAGACCACAGTGAGGACAAACACCCTTTTGTTTCTTGATTAATGTTGCAACCCTGTTAGGAGTTTCTGGGTATTCGCCTCGACGCTTACTCCAATAAATCCAGTTTCCATCGAACGGACTAGCTTCACCCTTGACTTTTGTATGCCTTACGATTGGCGTTTCTGTATGGGTGTGTAATTCTATTTCATCCTCTGTACTGAAACACCAATTTCGGTCGCCTACTGTTCGCCAGTATTTATCCTTGTTGATGTCACCTTTTCCCCTTTTTCTTGCCCAGGCTCTTAATTTTTGCCATATTAGGTGGTCAACCTTTGAGAAGGTATCTTTACTAACAACTGTTGAGTAATAGTTTGACCATCCCCGAATTATTGGATTCAGCTTACTAATTAAAGCAGCTTGTGGGGCGGTTTTATGGGTATCTATTACTTCACCAATCTTGGCTAGGTGAGTTTTGACTTTGGCTTTTGAGGGTGTGATTAGTGTAGTAAAACCTAGTAGTTTCCCCTGTGAGTTTTTCGCACTTCGATAGTTTCCTACTTTATGCTGTTGTACATGGAACCCTAAGAACTCAAACCCTACATTTCCTTCTATTTCATTAAGGGTGTGGGTTAATCTTGTTTTGCTTGGCTTTAACTCCAATCCCATGTCACATAACCAATTGGCAATTATCTCCTGACAATTCTTGACTACGTTTACATCCTCATGGATAATTACGAAGTCATCAGCATAACGGATTAGACTAAGGGCATGACGGTTATTTCGTTTGCTTCCTTTTAGTATTTCCGCATATTGCATAACTCTTTCTTCCATACCATGTAGGGCAATGTTCGCAAGTAGGGGGGAAATTACCCCGCCTTGTGGTGTACCATCATTGGTAGGAAAGAATTTTTTGTCCACACAATACCCTGCTTTTAGCCATACCTTCAGTTGGCGGCTTAGAGTGGGGTATGTGTTTATTTTGGATAGTAATGCTTTATGGTCTATACGGTCAAAGCATTTGGCAATGTCAGCATCAAGCACGTATTTGGCTTTTTTGCTAATACTGTTGAATATTGCTTCAATCGCATCGTGACAGGAACGCCCTGGTCTAAAACCATAACTGTTAGGCTCGAATTTTGCCTCCCACTCTGGTTCTAACGCCATTTTGCATAGGGCTTGCAATGCGCGGTCGTTTATTGTGGGTATTCCTAATGGTCTAGTTTCAGTTATACCGGGTTTAGGAATCATTACCCTACGAGTAGGTTTTGCCTTTCCGGTTAACAGCAACTTACCTACCAAGTTAGTACGTTGCTTTGGGGTTAACGATTTAACGCCATCCACACCAGCCGTATTCTTTCCTTGGTTGTCCTGTGTTACCATACGTACCGCAATACACTTTGCAGACCAAGACCTAATCAGGGTATGCTGAAGTTTGCGACAGGCTTTAACATCGCCACGTGTACTCGCTTGGAATATGCGCTTTTGCAACTTAAAAGTCACCCTTTCTAGCTTGCGCCAGTTGATGTCTTTCCACTCCGCCGTCAGATTGTTCTGCGTTTTAGATTTATTCATTGCTACTTGTTCTATTCCTTTGGAATTATCGTGTATCCATCTGCATATCTCTGTCGTTACAACAGAGCATTCGCTTCTGATACAATCCCTCCCCTAACTATCATTCGTTAGCTACTTACTGGTTATCGACCTTACCAGAGGTAATTAAGGGTTACTTCGTTCCGATTACATATTTGATTGAACCTTTAGCGTGATGCTCTCCACCGGGTTTTATGGGCAGTGCTTATAAGTCGGGTCAGTAACCGCTTATGCCCTATCCTTGCCTTTTGGCTTGGTCTTAAACAGCCATTATGACCATTAACAATGACGATGGTTCAGGTACATCTTTGCTTTCGCTACGCATAGATTCTTGCTCGGCAGTTACCAAATTCGGCTATTAGTAGTTCTGCCTTTTATCCCCGCTTTAGTCTATTGGTTGCTACCCAGTAAACTAGGGGATATGCTTTCACCTCTGCACTTGAGGGGTGGGACTTACCGCACGGCGGTTCACCCACAAATGTAACCAGTTATCACCAGTCTCATCAACTGGGCTAACCGTCCTGCAAGGGTTTGATGCCTTACTTTAGGTTAAACGAATCGCACACTGACTCTTCTTACGGTTGATTGAGGAGAAGTCGGGCAAAATGATGGTTACGGTTAAGTTTAAGCGATCGGCGGTTTGCCGTATTTTTTAAACAGGTCATTGACGGCCTCAATGAGTAAATCGTGAGAGGGTTTCCCCAAGTCAGTCGCCAGGTGCTTGAGTTGCTTCCACGCCCCTTCATCTAACCGTAATGTCTGCCCCCTGCGTTTGGGTTCAGCTTCTGTGGCGGAGGAGTTTGCTTGTACTACGGTTGTTCCCTTGGAGAGTGTCAAATCGGACAAGCTCGGTTTCTTCTTTGGCATTACTTACTCCCTGCTTTCAACTGCTGTAAAATCCAATTCCAGGTTTCTTTAACTTCAATTGCAGCTTTCCCCCTTGGCTCAATCTCATTCGCTACCCGGCCATCAATTAAGGCACGCGAGTAGGCAATGCGAGAGGCTATTGCCATAGGACAAATGGGTAAACCGTAGGCAGCTAGGGCGGTTTTAGCTTCCTCAGTAACACCTGATCTCGGTGGTGTTTGGTTGAGGACGAATACTGCGGGTTTGCCTATGCCTCGTACCAGTTCGACTGTACCTGCGATCGCTTCCAAATCCAGTACAGAAGGGCGTACCGGAATTACTACCAAGTCTGAGACTCGCGCTGCGTACACGGCATTTGTGTCAATGTCAGGGGGAGTGTCAATCAGCACCAAGTCAATGCCACCTTTAAGGCAAGCTTGAATGTGGTCAGATATGTTGGAAGGTTGGGGCTGTATCAGTAAGGGGGTTTCAGCTTCTCGCTTGTTAAACCAAGATGCTGATGACTTCTGGGAATCCATGTCCGCTAATACGACCCTCAAACCGCACTTTACGGCAACGACTGCCCAGTGGACGGCAAGGGTTGTCTTTCCCGACCCTCCTTTTCTCGATAAAAGGCTAACTACGAACATCAGTAATCTTTGCTAGTTTGATATCATTATAGCGTGAAAGCTGTGGCGTGACCAACTATTATGCGTCGGTTTAACTTACTATAACTAGGGTTGTCGTGATAGTGCTTTCAAAAGCAGTAAACTATTGTGATAGCAAGGTAGCAATAACTGCAACTAGGTCTGAGGGGCTTTGTGACAGTGATTGAAGCAGGCTCCTCTTTGATTTAGGTGCGATCGCATCCAAATGGGCATCACCGTGCCCAAACGGTGATGCCAAATGCAAGCATTGACTTTTACACTGTTTGGAGAAGCGCCTTCGGCTTAACTCTCTAACCACTCAATGCCTACTCAATATTTTTTAAGCAACGCTAAAAAGTCACGCACTTGTAACCAAGCTTTTGTAGATTTTTCCAATTCCAAAGCTCAATCGCCTCCAGTTCCGAAAAGCTCAGTTCATCCTGCCAAGCATGAATACGCTCAGTACAGAGTGGCTCAAGCGTCCTTGGATGCCATACCATTTGGTTAGCCGGAACCCAACCCAATGCAGCGTTTTTTTGATGAAATTCCAGCATTGAAGCGCTAAACTCAATCCCTATCCACTCACAAATTTTCAGCAGTTCCATTTCTGGCTCTCTGACAAGCTGCTCGTAATAAACTACATAAAACTGCTCTGGCTGACAAATGGACTTTGACATTACCCTCACCACTTGATTCCATTGGTGTGTCAGCTCATCCAAGGTTTTGAGTCCCGGCCAAACTATGCCTCTTTCTTTCTCCCCAGCCACCAATTGTTTGACAGAACTGTAACAAGCCCGAAAATCGCGGACAATAAGAACTACTTTGGCCCCTGGAAAATACCTGTGAATTTTACCCAACTGGTAAATATAAAAAGGATTTTTATCTCCCCAAATGGATGCCGTCGGTTGGAACTGCTGCCGATAAGTTTGATAAACAATAGACACCGCTTCAGAGTAGCGCATCTGGCGACAACCCAACAAATTCTGTCGCAGTAGTTGCCTGTCCACATTCCATTCCGAAAATCGGTGGAAAGTGTTGGTGTAAAGGTCGTCCAAAAACTCTTCAATACGAGAAAGCAAGTTATCAATATCACCATACTTTGACTCCAGAGCAACGAAGAAAATGCTCTCAGGTGGAATACAGATAGCTGGATGTGCTGTCAGCATCAAGCGCAAGAGCGTCGTTCCCGAACGTTCAGCTCCAATGATGAAAATTGGGTGATCTTGATCTGACGATGAGCGAGCTGTATTCCCAACACCAACAGGAGATGAAATGTTGCCAACTGCGGTCGAAATCGGCTTTCTTCGCAAGCGGAAATGACCAGTAATTTCTACCCCTAACCCTAAATTAAAAGCCAAATTCCGGCGTGTCAGAGCGGCCTCTATAGCCTGTTGGCTTGCCGATATCTGTTCAGATCTATGTGACTTCGAGATGTTATGTTCGTGAAGGCGGTAGTAATAAAGTGGTTTGCTAACTTTGGCTATTTGTGTAACTTCCGAAAGTCGCAGGCACAACTCGTAATCCGCAGCGAATTCAAAGTTTAGGTCAACGCCTCCCACAGCATCGTAAACGGAGCGACGGAACAGCCGAAAGTGGAAAACCATCGGATCTACTAATAGTTGTTCTGGCGAGTAGGGGATGCGACACAGGGGGCCATAACCTTGAACGCAGTCGTTGGAGTCGATGAGCAAGTAGTCGGTATAGACAAGTCCTATTTCTGGACAAGTGTCTAAAATGGCTGCTGTTTCTGCTAGTGCTGTTGGTGCTAGTAAGTCGTCGCTGTCTACACAGCCAAAGTAAGGAGATGTCGTTTCTCTGATGGATGCCATGAAGGAGTAGCCATAGCCTCGATGCTCTGCTGCTAATACTCTCACTCGCCTGTCTTTTTGAGCATAATTGCGGGCTAAGGTTAGGGAGTTATCTGTTGAACCGTCATCCCAAATGAGTAGTTCAAAGTGAGGATAAGTTTGAGCCAGAACACTCTCAATTGCGGAACCGATGTAAGGCTCTCGGTTGTAGACGGGCATGGCAATGGATATCGGAACTGTCATAACTGTTCAAAATTGGGCTGTGGAGCGTTTGTAGAGGAAAAACCGACTGATAATATCTACTTCTATCTCAAATTTATCGCTTAGCCCGCGTCTTTGAAGTGCTTGCCTAATCGCTGACTGAGAGTCAAGAATTTGGTCAATCTGCTGTTGAACTGTATTCTGGGAATGTTGGCGGTAGTAGTAAAGGGGTTTGTTAAGGTGATAGAATTGAGTGATTTCTGAGAGTCGCAGGCAGAAATCGTAATCTTCAGCGGCGCGGTTGAATTCGGAATTAATGCCGCCTATTTGATTGTATAATTCGTGGCGAAATAGGCGGAAGTGGAAGGTCATAAAGTCTACTAATAGTCGGTCTGGAGAGTAGGGTATTTGGCTGCGTTGTCCTAGTCCTTTTACTTGAGTTTTTTCATTAATTATTAGATAGTCGGTGTAGACTACTCCGATTTCTGGCTGTGCGTCTAATACGGATGCGGTTTCTTGCAGGGCGGTGGGTGCGAGCAAGTCGTCGCTGTCTACCCAGCCCGTATAAATTCCTTTGCACATTGTATGAGCAGCTTTGAGGGCAATTCCTCGACCTTGGTGGGGGGCGGCTATTACTTGAATTCGCGTGTCTTGCTGTGCGTATTCGCGGGCGATGAGGAGGCTGGTGTCGGTGGAACCGTCGTCCCAAATTAAGAGTTCAAAGTTGGGGTAAGTTTGAGTGAGAATGCTTTCTATGGCGGCGCTGAGGTAGCGTTCTCGGTTGTAGACGGTGATAATGATGGAGATTGGGGAGGTCATTGGCGAATGGAAATCAGTCGCAGTTTGAGCGAACAAAGGTACATTGCTTTGATGTTTTTATGCGGAAGTTTGAATCCAGGTTTTATGGTTAAATAAATGTTAGCAGAGGTTGAAACAAATTGATTGTGCGATCGAATAACCCAGGGTACATCACCTTTTAGCACTTATTCAGCAAGTCCTATATAAGGTTTATCCTTCCGTTAAATGCTAATTGAAATATAGAATTAAGGATAAAGGATAAAGGTATTTTACCTGCTAGCAGTCTATTTGCACGCATCGGGAAGCATCCCGATGCAGACCTGTATCAGTTAAACCACAGTCTTAAACAGATTTTGCGCGACGAAATTGCCCACCGCCCAACCAGTTGGCAGCGCATCCTCAACCGTAGCCTCGCGCACGTGCACGCCACCGTAAATCCGGCTGATGGCATCCTCATAGGCAGCATCGTAAAAACTGTTGTAACTGCGCGTTACACCGGGAAGTTCTTGGGAAACTGCCGTAAAAGAGTAGTTTTCGCCAAAAAAGTTAGTCATCACCCCGGCAAATGCACCGCCAAAAGTCGAATGTCCAGAGATGTAATCTGGGAACGGCGGCGTGGGGTTGAGTAGGGGCTCCCATTCCGGGTCTGTCACCGTTCCTGAAATGCCGTGTTTATCGCCAAATCCCCCAGTAATCAGATCGTCCGGTCGGGGTTGAATGACTTTGCTGTTATACTTAGCATCCCAGACCACGATCCCCGCATCCGCCAAAGCGACGTTTAACTCGGCAAACAAGCGGGCATTATCAGCGAGACTCTTTTCTTCCCGCATGGCGACTTCTTCAGCAATTTGGTTCAATTGTCCGTAAGGTCGGAAAGTGTCGGCGCGATCGTCAGCCCAGAACAGGGCGATTTCAGTTTGGTCGGGAGTTCGCGTCACGGTGGTGTTGGCGGTGCTCTGTTTCCCTCCTAACAACCGAACTTCTTCCAAGTCTTGCACAAAGCGATCGGTTCCGGGCACGCCATCTAAGCCGTTCGGGGCAAAGGCTGTGGTGTTAGGGATAGCAAAGGGCTTGACTTTGCCCCAGTTGGGCCCAAGTGCCACGCCTTTGTTGGGGCCTTCGGTATCCGGCCGCCAAACGTAATCGCCTGCTGGGGGAATGTAAGGGGCATTGTTGCTAGAACCGTCGTTGGCGCGGGAGGCGAGAATGGTGTCAGCAACGAAGTTTCCAAAGGCGACTCCATCGGCTTCGGCTTGCGGTGTGTCTGCGATTTCTGCTAAGGATCGGGCGAGTTGTCGATCGAATAATTGAGCTTGATTTGGCAGTAGTGTGACTAAAACCCGGTGGGCTGCTGCTGCTGCTGCTGCTTCCTCCGATGCGCCAATGGGGGCGGGAGTGTTGACAGCATAGGATGTGTGAGTGCGATCGAACGCATTCACCGCATCGTAAACCGAGAGGGCAGCGATCGCCAACAGGCGCGACCCTACAGTAGGCGGCACGCCCCGTCCCGCTTTCCCTTCTGCTTGAATCGCATTTAAAGCGGTGGCATTCCAGTCGATGACAATATCGCTTCCAGTTGCCGAAACCAGTTTTGAGATTTGCTTGCTTTCGTTGTTCTGGTTAATTTCGGCAATCAAGTTGCAAGCCCCCGGAGCTCCAACCGAGGTGATGTTGCTATAGTTCAACCTAACGGTTGTGGATTGTCCCGGAAGCAGGTTGACTTGTTGGACAGTGGAGGTTAGCAAGCAATCGTTGACTAATTTGCCGTCTGGGGCGCGATCGATTATCGAGTCTGTGGAAGTATAGAGTTTAACGGTGATGGGGCCCTTTATTGGTGCGGAACCTTGATTTGTCAGCTTAACATTGACTTTAGCGCGATCGCCCATTTCAATGGTTTTGGGCAAATCAATCTTGCTGAATTTAGCCACTAATTCCCCCAGGGAGGGAAGTAAATTTTGAGCGGTTACTATATCTACAACTTGCTGATTCATTGATGTTACCTTCTTGAAGAATTCCTGCTTTTTGTTGTATTTCAAAGTTATCCGACTATTTGCCATTTCTATGTAACATTGATGTAGATTTGAAAATAATAAGTTTTTTATCATCTATCTTCAGAACTAGAACACAGGACACAACATAGTTGTATCCTGTGTTCTAGGTAATGGAGAATTGGTAGGTGTTTGCGAGATTAATCGAACAGTCCTAGACGTAATTGGCACATGATGAGTGCGAGTTCCCTGACAATAATAATTTCACGGTGTCTGCAAAAATTTATCCCTGGCAACTTATTAATCAAGGAGTTAAGTATGAGACAGTCTGTGAGTCCAATATTTACCAAATTTTTCAAAACTGTTTCAGAGTCGGATAAAACTCTTTATTTAGAACAAATCCAAACCTTTTTTAATAACATTGATGAAGGTTATTCAGAAGTTAACACTCTCGAAGGTGGATTAAGAGGTTCTACCATACTGGGAGACATAAAGTTGTATGGTTTTTCAGTGAAAAGAGATAAGTGTTCAGAACATTGGTATGTTGGGTTTTACAATACAGCGATTCCCTACGCGAAAATTGAAATGTCATCTCGCGTTCCACATCCTGAACATATTACCTCTATTGACATGGACTATACTCAATTACTAATCGAACAATCTCTAGCAGATATGGCTTGGGGTTATGATTATACTCGGAAGACATTTATAGAGTTACTAATAGGAGGGTTTCCAAAAAGCAGTTATGTTGGTAAAATAGCATGGGTTTATTTGATGCTAAAAATCGAATTTTTGCCTGAGCTATCTCAGCAATTTGAAAAAAATGTATATCCCAAAGTTCCTATTTATGATTTTGGCAACTATCTAGAAAAACAAGCTCAAATTAGCCTAGAAAAAGTGATGAGACTTCAACGTCACAAAACTGAAGATGTTGTACAATTTATCAATAAAACAGATGGCTTAATTCTCAATGCTTTAGGTGAAAATCAAATGAGAGAATGGTTGAATCGTATCGGTATTGATTTTGATGTCTGGTTTAAGTGTATCTAGGCGTTGCTCAATAAGCGTATGAATTTGAATGTTTGCAAATTTTATATTCCTATATATTAACGCCTTTAGGCCTTATCACTATGGTAAGCCTTTATGAGTTTATTCAATCACATTCTCTCTATTAATCTAGTCTCCTCCTCCAACAACTTTTCAGCAATTTCAGAACCATAAACATGGGTTAATAACGTTGGCAACCATTTATTTCGAGTTATATCGGGAGGATTCAAACTACAAGCCAACAGAAGGTCTCGCAAACGCTTAAAAAAACCATACACCTGCTTGTCTAAATCCGGGACGGCTCCTCTAATCTCTTCGATAAACTCTGGAGACCCACCCAGTAATCCAAAACGTTCATGTGATTTCATCAGTCCCCACTTACCTTGGGCTGAATAGATAACACTGTCTAAAGTATAAGGATTAATACCCAACCTCGGTCCAATTAGCCTATCTTTTTCTGTTCCAGAGTATCCCTCAAGAAACTCTGATAATGGGATATAACAGTGACCAGGACCATGCTCTGGGTATCCTGTCGATATTAGTGAGATATAGCAGCCAGTATCACCTAATTTAACTGCTGCGCTAATCAGTGCTTCAATCAGTAGAGAATCATTTTCATCTTCACAAGGATAGATAATTGTACGTCCTATCACCTGCGATGAAAAAGGTTCCTTAAACGGATTGTCGTGAACAAAAATTTTCCGAAGGAAAGGCTCTGCTTCTAAATTAAATTCATCTTCAGTGAGAATGTGCATATAAATGGTTTAGGTATGCCATTGATAATTGTTTGATGATAAACTTTAACGTTTCCTTCTTAGTAAGCCTCTCAGCTTTCAAACACCTTTTTACATATTCTTAAAAGAAACTTGATAAGCAGAATAAAAATGCAGTAAAAAAGTACGGGTATCCATATCGTTATCCAGAATTCGACATTCTCATTGTCAAGCTCTTGCCAACGTAATTTAGAAATCAAAACATCAGTCAAAATAATATTAATTTCAATTATTAGGGTCGCCATAAAAATTCCCCAAATTGTATAGCGCCAAACTAGCACTATAGGTAAAATAAACACCATCATTACCGAAAAAAAATCAATAATATCGGCAATTAGCGATAGATATTTGTCAACTAACAACATCATAATTTACCTCCGATGCTTATTCAAGCTAATGAATATTTTCAGAATAAAATTTGAATGTTTTATTCTGTTGTCTGTTCTAAGATTGAATCCACTAAAACCTCAACTTGATATAAGATGATGGAAACCTCAGATTTTGTAGGTCGTTGATTATTTTATTTTTAGTTTCGTCTACCTGCCCTTCTATACTATTGATAAATTGTTCGAGATAGCTCCCACGCCACTGATCTCCTGGCAAGACTGGTCGCCAGACAGAGGCATCTGGGTATTGTTGAACGATCTTATTAAGGCAGGAACAGTCGTATGAACTGCCTGGTGGAGTATTACTGGACTGTCGCCCACGATTTTGTGGCAAACCAGGAGAGAGAACTCGTCCCCCACGATCGCGAACCAGATTGTCAGTAACAATCACATCTCCAATAGTCGCATCCCTCGGAACAAGTACGGGTACAGACACGGATATTCCAACTGTTGTAGGCAATCTAACAGAAATAGTTTGCCATTGTATATTGCCTACAAATACTTCATAAAATGCCCACTTGTTATTTCTACATACCCATACACCATCCGCATCCTTAGAGTGACCTATACTATCTGGAGTAGCCTGACCAGGTTGTAATGTTTCTAGATAGTCATCAGTGGTATTACTGTTGAGAATAATCACTGGTTGGCTACTATTATTCGTTACCGATCCATTCCCAGGCCATCGTGTATCCCTAGTTCCCGAAGGATCAATTCTATCAACAGGCCGATTCCCCACATACCGATAAAGATTAGCATCCCCACCCCCAAACCCAACAGAATCCTCCCCAATAAACCGTCCTATCTCCCCATCATAATACCGACTCCGATAATAATACAACCCCGTCTCAGCATCCAACTCCCTCCCCGTAAACCCATACCGACTCCCAAACCCAGAATCACTCTCATCAACCACCCCACCAAACGCATCATAAACAACATGATTCACCACACTCCCACTATCATCCACCCAATCCTTAACCGTCCCCAACTGGTCACTTAAAGCCCATAAAACATCCCCCTGAGCACTCTCCTGCGCCAACATTTGGTCAACACCACTCCCAAACAAATACCGCTGATCCAAAACAGGTTGATTCGCCCCCGAAGCAGTGAAATCAAACAGCACATTATCCCTGTCATAAACAAACCGAGTCTCATTACTCCCCACCTTCTTAGCAATCCGACGGTTCATCGCATCATACTTAAACCCTACTTCCTGAGTAACATCCCCCGCCGCATTCTTATCAAAAACCCCCGCCAAACGATTCCGATAATCCCACTCATACTCCGTCACCTTATTACTCGAAATCTCAGTCCGACGAATCAAATTCCCCTCATCATCATAAGCATAATTAAACTTCCCATCCGACTGTAACCGATTATTAGTTCCCGTTTGATATCCAGAATTAGTCCGATTACCATTGCCATCGTAACTGAAACTTTCATCCGGCTGATTAGTATTAGAATAGTCAGCCACAGTCAACTGATTATTCTTGTCGTAGCTGTAATTTGTCACCCCATCAACATCCGTAATCTTCGTAATCCGATTCCCATTGTCATAATCAAAGTCATAGGAAACATCACTCCCATGACTCAAAACATCCAAACGATTCTTAGCATCATAAGTATAAGTAGTTCCCCTCACCAACTGACTTCCACTCAAATCAGAATAACGATTCACTGACTTAATTTGACCGACATTATCGTAACCGAAATCCACCCGCTTCGATGCCACACCATTACCGCTTTGAGTAACTTGGCTAATCCGATTTAGCGTGTCGTAAGTATAAGCAGTAGTCCCCTTAGCTGCACCGTTAATCGTATCCTTGACAGACAGGAGATTATCTTGGTCATCATAGGTGTAGTTTAACAGCACATTCGGTACGCCATTTGTTCCCGTATTATCGACAGCAATTTGCCGTCCTTTCGGGTCATAACTAAACTTGTACGTCGAATCTGGGTCTTTAACAGAAATTAACTGATTTGCGGCATCATAAGTAGAAGTAATTGTCCGAATTGGATTATTAGTAGCATTCAGCCAATTTTCTGCCGTCTCCCGATTTAGTTCATCGTAAGTAAAGGAACGCACCCGACTATTTCTGTCAGTAATTCTAGTACGATTTCCCACATCATCGTACTCAAAAGTACGAGCTTTACCAAATTGATTCGTTTCTGATTTCAACCGATTTCTGGCATCATAAATAAATTGAGTCGTATTATTCACCGGGTCTTTAATCGATGTGACATTGCCCACATCATCATATTCAGTAGTAGTAGTTCCCGATGGAGTTAAAGCATCAATGATTTGTGTTTGCCGATTTCTGGCATCATAAACATACTGAGTCTTATTACTATTCCCATCAATTTCAGCCGTAACATTCCCCACCTTATCGTACTCAGTCTTACTCGTACTAGCAACAGAAGTCTTCGCCCCTTCAGTCACCTCCGTCCGCATTCCCAACGAGTCATACTTGTACTCAGTCCGATTATTATTAGCATCAATTTGAGCCACCAATTGATTAGCCGCATCATACTCAAACCGAGTAACTTTCTCATTTGCATCAACCTCCCGAACCAACCTTCCCCGTGCATCATAAACCTTATTAGTCCGATTACCCAACGCATCAAAACTCGCCGTCTGATTATTATCAGCATCATACCGCAACTTCTCTTTAGAAGCATCGGGATTAATCGTCTCAACCAAGCGATTCCGACTATCATACCGATACTCAGTTTTCCTTCCCAACGGGTCAACCATCAACACCTGATTCCCATTTTTATCATACTCATAACGAGTCACTGGAGCGCTCAACGGCCCGCTACCATCCGGGTCAGGAGAAGTCACTTTAACCAACTGATTCATCATATTATACTCAGACTCAGTACGATTGCCATTCTCATCAATCACCGCCGTCTGATTCCCCCCACCATCATACTCAAATTCCTGCGTTGCTTCATCAGGAGTACCAGAGGCAAACGTCGTCTTCTTCAACTGATTCATCGCATCATATTCATACTCAGTACGAATGCCATTTTCATCAATTACCGCCGACTGATTCCCCGCTTCATCATACTCAAACTCCTGGGTTACTTCATCAGCAGTACCTTTGGCAAAAGTAATCTTAACCAACTGGTCTTTCTCGTTATAATCGTAATCTGTCACCCGTCCATTCGGGTCAGTTTCAGTATCAATTAAACTCTGATTGGTGTAAGTATAGCTAGTCACCACATCATCGCTACCACCTACAGCACCTACTACCTTAGTCACCTTTCTTCTATTACCAGTTACCTGGTCAACTTCGTAAAGAGTTTGGCGGCCTAATTCGTCAGTTTCACTCGTTACTTGATTGAACACATTATCGTAAGTAAAACTACGTTTGCCAGTACCTCCCCCCCCTGAGTTGATCGGAGTATTATTGAGACTTACAGAAACATTGTTGCTGTTGGAACTAGCCAATACCATATCCAAGTCGCCATCGGAGTCAACATCTTCTAATGCCACAGATGAGTGGATTTCGTAATTATTCTGCTCATTATCAGTTGCTAATATACCGCTGCCATTATTTAACAAAACTCTCTCTGAACCGTAACCGCTGCCGGAAACAACCACATCTAAATCGTCATCTAAATCCAAGTCCCCTATAGCTACAGATGTAGAAGAAAGATAAGAGTTAAGTGAGTAATTTGTTGCCGGAGTGAAAGAACCATTGCTACCCAATAATACAGAGGCAACCGCTACATTTCCGCTGCCTGAACCAGCCGTAACGATATCGTTTTTGCCATCTTTATTTATATCTCCTACAGCTACGCTCCTCGCCTGAGAAGCAACCGTATAATTACTTTGAGAAGCAAAAGTGCCATTACCATTACCCAATAATACTGACACCCTACCAGTTGAATTAGGCCCATAAGGAGTTGCACTAATAATGTCTAAGTTACCATCCTTATCTAAATCATTCAAAATTACAGCTTCTGGCGCAGAATTTAGCGGTATATCGGTTCGGGAAAAAGAACCGCTGCTGTTACCCAAAAGCACTGATATATTATTGCTAGAACTATTGGCCGTAACGATATCGTTCCTGCCATCCTTATTGATATCTCCTATAGCTACGGATACTGCCCCAGAACCTACTGCATAATTAGTTTGAGCAGCAAAATTACCATTGCCATCGCCCAATAATACTGATACTCTACCGCTAGGGGGATTCGTCCCCCCCGAAATACTGGCAGTAACAATATCGTTTTTGCCGTCGCCATTTACATCCCCTAACCCTACAGATCTTGGCCCGTTTGCCACAGCGTAATCTTTTTTGGGAGCAAAAGTACCGTCGCCATTTCCCGGTATCACTGATACATTATTAGTAAAACGATTGGCAGTAACAATATCGAGATTTCCATCATCATTGATATCTTTGATTGTTCCTAGAGTAGGAGATGAGCCAACTGGATAGTAAGTCTTAGCAGAAAACAACTGACCGTTGTTATTTGGAGGTGTTTCCTCTGTACCAGAAAGGGAATCGGAAATACTTTTCACATTGCCTTTCCCATCGTACTCATAGTCAGTAACATTGCCTCGCGCGTCGGTTCTTTTGGTAACTAATAAGTTTTGATTCCTTTCAAAAGCGGGTTTCAATCCGCCGCCATCTTTGGCTGAAACTACTTGTCCGGTTTGGTCGAGAATTTCTGTTTCTACGTTGCCGTTACTATCTGCTGTAGTCGTTTCCACAGCTCCTAAAACTTTAGCAACTGGTGGATTTAATGGGTTGGTTGTCTGTTCGGAAGGATACAAACCTTGTACTTGTACTGGTGCTACTTGAATTGTTGAACCGTCTTTCTTGATAGCAGTTTTTGCTCTACCTGCAAAATCGTAGGATGTTTGTTCGGAAAATCCGCGTTTGTCAATTTCTCCGATCATGTGTCGTTGCGCGTCATAGCTAAATGTCCGCGCTTTAGTATCGGGGTCAATTATCTTTTGGAGATTGCCTGCTGTGTCGTATTCTAGTTGAGTAGAGCGCCCGGCTGGGTCAACTATTTCGCTGACTTTGCCGTTAGTATAGGTGAAGGTTGTTAGTAGTCCGCTTGGGTCAACTATGCGTTCAATTTTTCCGTCTGTATTGTAACTGTATTTAGTTTCGTTTCCATTGGGTTCTTTGATTGAGGCTAACTGATTGGTGGCGTTGAAGTTGTAAGTTGTTTGGTCTTTTAAGGTGCGGCGAAATGTGCCGTCGCTCTGCTTTTCTAAGGTGGAAAAGTCTCCGGGTGGTGATAGGTAAGTTCCGCCTGGGGTTGTGGGTGCGTCGAATACTAATTCCCCGCCGTCGCCGTCTATTAAGAGAACTGATTTGTCGGGATTTTCTACTAATTCTTGCCATCCAGCTATTCCCCAACCGCTGCCAAAGGGACTATTAATTGTGTTGACGTTAAGCAGTTTTCCGGTGTTGTCGCTGGATGAACCTGCAAAGATTGTGCCTGTGAATTGACGAATGCCGGTGGTGAGGGTGTAATCGTATTGTCCTGATGGTAGGGAACTCATGTCTGCTTGCAATGCGGCATCGATTGTACCCCCAGCTTCAGGAATTGACCAAATGTGTTCGCCGCCATTTAAGCCGTATTCTCCGCCTTTGAATCCAGGGATTTGGTATTGCAAATTACCACGATTGAGGCTCAATTCTGCTACGAGTCGTCGCTGGGGATTGTAGGTGATGTTGTCGTAGCTGAAGTTGAGGATGGGGCGGGGGTCTGCTCTTAGTGAGTCGTAGGTTAAGGTGAGGCTGCGGTTTTCTCCCATTGATTGGTAGGAGACGAGGTTGTGGGTTTCGATGACGGCACCGGAGTGGAGTTCTACGGTTGAGGTAAAGTTGCTGTTAGCTTTGCATTCGTTGCAGTTATCTTTGGGGTTGCGGGGGTTTTGGCTGGGGTCCCGCAGGCTTGGTGCTGGTGGGGCGAAGAAGTGCCAACTGCTGTTGCGGATGCCACCGGAAATGGTTTCGATGGTGGTGCCGTCAGCGGTGACTTTACCAGTACCTACATTATCGAAGAAGCCTGTAGTAGGGTTAATCGACCACAAATCCATCGTGGTGTCTGGTGCGTAGCCGGCGCGGTTGGGTAAGGAGAGGGGGGCGGGGGTGGTAAACACCATATCCCCTGGCTGAATGGTGACTACTAAATCGGTGTGCAGGTTGGGGGGTAGGGCGGCGGGGGTTAATTCTGTGGGGACTTCGGTGATGCTGAGGTTTTCGGTGTAAAGGTTGCCTTCTGTGTCTTTGAGGGAACCGGCTTTGACAAATACGGATGCTTTGGGAATAGCTGCGGTGGTGACGGTGGTGTCGGCGGCTGGGTCAATGATTTGGGCATTGGTGAAGTCGATGGGGGGTAGGTAAATTGGTCGGGAGATGACGTTGTCAAAACCAGCGTAGACTTCATGTTCCAATAACAGGGGCAGTTTTTCGGCAATGTAGGGGTAGCTGTCTTCGCCTGTAATGCCGTCGCCGTAAATCTTGAGAGTATTGGGAAGTTCTGTTCCAGGGGCTTCAATCAGAGGGATTTTGAAGGAACCATCTGCCTCTGTGATGGCCACTGATTCACCGAGTAGGACTAATACGTTGGCGAGAGGTTGTTGGTCGGTATTTTGGATGACACCGAAGATGCGGGGGATAGTTCTGGGTTCAGCAACTACTGTCAAGGTGGCAGTTTGGGTGGCAATGGCGGCTCCATCGCTGGCGGTGAGGGTGAAGGTGTAAGTGCCTTCTTCCCCAGGGGCTGGGGTGAAGATCAGGGTGCCATTGCCTTCGAGCTTGCTAGTTGGTAAAGGGCTATCGGAGGAAAGTGAATAGGTAATGCGATCGCCGTCGCTGTCGGTGGCCGATAATGGGATGGATAAGCGCTCTCCGATTTTGACGTTCAATGGTGCTACAGGGTCGAAATTGGGAGCTGAGTTGGCGGCACTGGATAAGACGGTGGTAGTGAGAGGGAACCTCACGAAGTTAGGATTACTGAACGCGATCTCTACTGGGGCTGAACTTGCTTGACTCTGCAAACCTCCCGCTGGAATGGCGTTGCGGAGGTTAATATAGGGAGAACCGGCGGGATTGGTGCCAGAAGGATTTTGCAGTTGGACATCGGCCGGTAAATTGGGGAAGGACACAGCGACGTTTCGACCAACGGGCGATCCACTGTTGCGGACTTGTAGCAGGGCTTTGTACTCGCCGGTGGCAGAGTCGAAGCGCACAGCACTGAAGTTGGCTTCCAGTTCGGAAGAAGGGTTGAGACTGCTGGTGTCGATCGCGGGCCCGATGGGAACGCTTGATAGTTGTACCGGGAAGCTCGGTAAGGCAGAGCCTTCAGGATCGACAGAGTTAGTTAAGTTTTTAACTTCAATTTGGGTGCCGGTGTCGCTATCGCTATTGATTAGCTTGAAAACGAGCATTCCGCTGGTTTCTGATTCGATGTCGCTCAGGTCAATTTCTACGGTTTTCCCGCTGTAGCGCACTCTTCCAGGGATGAACTCGGCGACATCGCCAGAAGCAGAAAACAGTGCTGTTCCAGGTTTACCACCATCCAGAAGTGTTTGGTTGGGATTGGTCGCTGAGACTAGGTAAACCTGGAATAAATCTTCGATTGCTGGCTGGGTGTCGGTGGTGTCAAACTTGGCTGTCAGGTCAAATTTAAGCGTCCGCGACCCGGATGCTTGACCCAGTGTTACGGGCATAGTTGCTTGTACTAAGGAACTATCTCGTTCGCCCAGGAGCACGGTATCTGCTGAAGTCGCTCCCCAGCCTGTGGTGCCGACTCCACCCACAAAGAAGTTATCTGTGACTTGGAAATTGATTGACTGTTCTGTTTGGTTTCCGGCACTGTCAATGCTGGTGATGACAACTGAGCGATTTCCCAAACTTAGCCCAGAGTCTGACAAGGCAGTATCGAACTCTGGGTTGGTTTCCAGCAGTTTGGGTGTTCCAGCATCGAGTTTGTATTGGGCAAGATCGATCCCCACCCCCGCATCCATTGTGCTGCCAGTCAGCCGTGCTGTACTGCTGTGCATTCCTCCAGCAATAGGTGTATTGATGGAAAGGGAGGGTACGGTGGTGTCGAGGGTAAAGGGGACGTTGAAGATGTCAGCACTGTTGTCTTTGGTGTCGGTGGCTGTAAGGTGCAGTACATGGTCGCCGTCACTCAAGGGATTGGCGTTAATTTCTTCTAATTGAGTCCGGTCAAATGAGAAGCCACCGCTGCTGTCGAGGCTGGCGGAGAGTTCGGCGAACTCTGACGACGGGGTGTCGTCAAAGCCGGCGCGGAAGCTGGCTATAGGACTGGTGTCGCTGATGGTTCCGGCTATTGTGGGGTCGTTTGTGATGTTGTCGGTGAGATCGCTGCCTGTATCGTTGGCAAGTTCTGCCACAATCAATGGTGGTGTGGTGTCCAATTCTACTGTGACGTTAAAGGTGGTGGTGGTAACGTTACCGGCTGCGTCTTTTGCCGTGACTCTTAGCGTGTGGGTTCCGTCACTGATGTCAGTGAAATTCAGCGCTGTGTCGAAGCTGCTACTGCTTACGGTGACAGGAATTTCGGTGGCATTGTCGAAGCGGTAAGTTAAGGAAGTGAGTGTGGTTCCCGTGCCAGAGGCAGTGCCACTCAAACGAGTTGTTGGTGTCAGTGGTGCATCTGAGAGGGGTGTGGAGATATTGAGTTGGGGCAGCACTGTATCGATTGTAACTTGCAGGGGCGCTGAAGTCGCGAGCGGTATCCCCAAGAACATCGCGGTAGCAGTGAAGGTGTGAGGGCCATCGGTGATGGGAGTTGCAGTAACTTGCTTGGGCTTAGTGAGGCTGGTTTGTCCGACTAGCTGTCCATCGCTGTACAGTCGTATTCGCAAACCTGTTAGGGTGTCCACCGCGAAGGTAGGAGTGTTATCGCTGGTGATGTTGTCGGTGCTGCTGATTCCCGTGTCGCTGCCAGCTCGCAAGTCCACCGTTACAGGTATGGGTAGGGTCAAGCTGCTGTTTTTCTGGTCGCTGACTGTTGGGGCTACTGATGGGGTATCTACAATGGTATCTAAGAATACTGGAAAACTTGCTGCATCTCGTGTGGAACCGCTGCCAGTTTGAGGTAGAGCCGTCAAATTACTAAATAAATTATGCGTGAAAATTCCCGCTTCCGCTCCTCCAAAACTAGGAATTTTCTCCAACAATTCTGTGGATAATTTGAGTAATTCTTCAAGACTTTCCATGTAGCACCCTGACTCAATTTCTGATTGATGTTGCAACGCAGCTCATTGGTTAAGGCAGCCAAGGAAAACTTTTTGAAAGTTACTTCGTTGGTTTATTCCTAAATTGATGAGTAAGTAGCATCATCATTTTTTCACCTTCAGAGTATATACAGACCTCTACCATATTTTTATTAATTAAATTGAAGATATCTTTAAGTTAAGTTAACTTTTTATAAAAATCCTAAATTCCTCAGCTTATGAGGCCCAACGATATTCTATTGACTCACTTGGAATCTGGTGCGCTCGCTGCGAAGGACGGATCTTGCCTGAAGTCCAGGCGATCGCCTCTCGCCTCTAAAAACGAGGATGCCATGTATGGTTTTGTTTTAGCCGATGCCTTAAAGAACTACCTGCACCAATTCGCTTGCACTGCAATGTCACGACACGAGGTTTGATTTTAGAGGTTCCGACCCCACTGCACGAACTGGTTTGCAGTACAATGTGGTCAAGGAGTACCCAGTGTCGTCATGAGTACCAACTGGCTTGCTCCTGGCTTCAAGAGCGACTGGCAGGAGCACAGTTCTATCAAAGTCCAAACTGCCCCATCAAACTTTCTTGCCTTGGCTTCCAGAGTGAGCGTGAGTGCAAGTCCTGCGCGATACCCAGCTTTTATAATAATCCCAATTAGCCCTTGGCTGTTGTCGTGTGCGATCGCTAACTCCAACTTCCAACAGTTCTCATCGTAGTCTAGCAAAAACCCCTAATTTGCTCATAGTGCTCATTTTTACCCCCTATAACGTCTATTTGACATGGCTTGCTATGCGACTAGCACTCTAACTACGAGGATTTAAGAGGTGTCCGAGTACAAAAAATCAATGTTAAAGCCGCGAAAGTTTATTTAACTTAATTAAAATTTGTGAAAATTGGAGGAAAATTTAGGATTTTTGAGGGACAAGTAGGAGATATTAGGAAATAAAAGGGAATAATAGGAAATATAAAGGTTAAAATATAAAGCTTTTTGTAGCCCTCAGTAACAATTGTGGTGTTGTTTCTTCTCACAAAAAGTTGCTCTCCTGCGTGAAGGATGCAACTTACGGTTATTGCTGGCAGGCATTACTTCTTAGAAGAACCTGACCTTTGTAGTAGTCGTAACATCAGTGGGATTAGTACCTGAATCTAACCCAACTGATTCAATTACGGCTATCTCGTCAGTTATCCCGACTGAAACTTTTGACACCACAGAGGCTCCGGCGCTCGAATCTGCGCCCAAGAAAAAGTCTCGTCGCGTCGGTCAACGCCAACCGCAACGCGATCCGGTTGGTTCTTAATAGCTGCCATAGCGATTGCTTTGTGGCAGTTCTGTACTCGAATATGGTTTGTCAAGTATATCTTGACCTCTGATCTTTTCCAGCATAAAGTGACCACCTCGGCCACTTTATACCGGAAGTCACAGGTTTTCCCTTGCGTATTTCCCAGCTTGTGTGTGCAAGGTACAAAATCGCGCTACTTAGGCATCAGCATTACATATCTTTACAACATATGGGTTGTAAGAACTTGTTTTTAAGCAACTAATTATTTTCATCCTCTCTTGAAAATCTGTGTTCTTGAGTCTCTTGAGACTTATGTAGATTTTGAATTCCAACTGCCAGTTGTAATGAAAAGTCAAGAGATTTTGTTCCTGAGTCAAATGGTTCATTCACCCCAAGATTTCGGAACCAAAAAAGTTTTGCCAATTGAGTAAGCTTTTCCGGTGGAGTCATGTCAGATCTCTTTGGCCATTGTGCTGTTGAATGACAGCTAAGGCAGGAAGAAAGAGGATTATCTACAGGCCCATTACCTCGCCCAGCCCATCCTAAAGTTTTAGGAGCATTAATTCCTACAGGTGGATTAGATCGGTATTTTACTACTGGGGCTTCTGAGTCAACCCATGACTCTTTAGGAGTCTGCCCCGCCTCATACATTGATTGAGTTAAGTTTGGATCGTTACCCCACATCAAAGTAAGTGGACGAACCCGTTTCCAAGGTGAATCAGCTTGTATGCTCGAATCATATTGAAAAGTTCCGAATATCCAGCCTCCAGATAGCGACCTTTTATCACGTACTGCAATATCAATTTGCAACAATCTAACTTTGGTGGCTCGGATCGTATCAACATCTTTGCTGCGATCGATATCTGCAACCCACTCAGGTGCGCCATCAAGATAAGGAACTTCCGAAATAGGTGCTGTGGTAAATAGAAGTTTGTAAGAAACAGTGCCTTCTGGAAAATTTGCTTTGTCGGGATTGGGTTGGTTAGGATTTGCCCATACTTGTCCTAGAGTAAATCCTCCAGCTTCGTTGTAAAAACCAACGGCATAATTTCTATATTTTTGTGTTTGGGTTGCAGATAACTCAAAGGGACGTGAACTACGTTCAAGTGTCAAACCATGAACAAACTCACGCGCACGCTTACCCTCTTTATCCTCTTCCCAGTGAAGCCAAGGAGCATGAAACCATTTGCGAGTAGGGTTATTTTGAACTACAAAATCATTTTCCAAATTACCCTCGTATGAATAATTTAGAATAGCCATCATGTATTCACGAGGTGAAGTTCGGAAATCAATACTCTTCCAAGGATACTCTTCCCCTGTAGGCTGTTTTTTAGGGTAAGCCTGGCTTAAGACAAACTTAGGACTATCCCAGTTAGGAGGAGGATTGTATCCTACATCTGGAAACGATCCGGGCTGTATTTGTGTCAAACCCAGCAATTGTGTACACATTACAAATGTGATGACTGCAAAAAATATTACAAAAAACTTTATGCCTTTGATTGTAAACATTAAAACACCTAACCTTTATTAATTAGTTGCAAATTAATGCAGTTGACTAACTTTGGCTACTTGTGGTTTGCATTCTTCCAGATCAGCGTCAAAATAACTTGTTGCAAAGACAAGAGAGCGATTGTTCTGTTTTTGGGTTGGGTATAGAGGTTGGGCAGAGATTTGAATTCGTCAAAGCTGACATCAATGAATTCACCAACTTTTCTCTATCTTTCGACAGATATACTCTATTTCTTTAGATAGATGCGTGTCAAGGGGTACTCCCCCTTTTTTCATATGAATTAATATTAAGAATATTTAACAAACTATAAAGATTTGATACTTATTCGCAAACAATACTCTCAAAAACATTTTATGAGCGCTCAATCTATTTTTACTATCAGCTAACAAAAAAGCGGTCTTAATGACCGCTGACAAATTGATTGTATGACCGCTAAAACTACTGATCCTGATAAAGTTCTGTCGATTCTAGTACAGCCTGCTTTTTCGCTTTGGACAACCGATGAATCTGGCAATCAGAATCGACAGCAGCCCAAATCAAGTTAGGTGTCCATTGAGCAACGTCTACCTGATTTAGCTCCTCCTCAATGAGTTCTTCGATTGCTTCCTCATCCATTGTCATCCCAAGCAAATAAGACACAACCGTTTCAATGTAAGCAATTTTTTCACTCTCAGCATCATCATTCGTGCCTCTTCTAATGTTTCTAGTAACTGTTTTTGAGCAGTAAGGCGATCGCTTAAACCAGCATCATCTTGAGCGGTGTAAACGCCCTTAAGTGCCGTGAATGCGCTTGCATAGATACCTTTCACCGCAAACCACTCGGCCTTGAGGCGAGATCCTTGCAAATCCGGCAATATAGGCTGAAAAGCCTTGCCAGCTCTAGGTTTCAAAGATTTCAGGAGTGATTGGAATGGCCCCTTCAAAAGGTTGGGGAATATTTTGTAAATTCACCACATAATCGATCGCTCTGCATGAGCATTCTGGCAGCCCGAAAAAAATACTCTTCCACTTCACTTGTATTGTACAAAAGTGCGGTAGCACTGCATTCAATCAAACGGGAGCCTCCCTGTACTGCAACTCAAGAAGAGAAAACGGCTACCGCCTTTGTCCGATAGATTGATATCCAATGAATTATTAAATAAGTCTTAAGTGTACCGGAACAGAAAAAAACCTCAAAATTAACTTTTTAGGACTGAGTTTTCATGATTTTTTTTGCATAAATTTGCATAAATTTGAGTTCTTGTGAGTTTTCATGAGTAAAACTATGCAAGCTCAGCTTGAATTATTAGCTGAAGTCGAGGCAGTATTTGCAGCAAAACACTCAAATTTATGCAAATTTATGCAAATTTATGCCTGCTTGGAAAGTAAGGAAAAGAGCAGGGATGAGCGGTAGCAAGCAATGTTTTTGTGATCACAAATTGGCTTTAAAACAGCAAGGCTGGTGTGTTCAGGCTATCAAACTAATGTCTGTGGATACGCTTCTGAATGAGATTTGAGGTCGCGATCGCTAAAATCTACCCAATGAGCAATTCTCCCACACCGTAAACTACGCTACGTTGCACAGGTAAAGTACATTGCCTTCGTAACATGAATACCGACCCTCAACCCAAACCACTTTTTTCTGAAACGAATCAGAATACACCAGAAATAGGGGGAGGGTTGCCCGTCATTGAATACTGGGCAGAGCATACGTTATCACCAGAAGGGCCCCCGCTGTGGAAAACTTTATTCCACCACAGTGCTTGCCTGTCATGTTCCTGGGGCACTGGCGGACAAAAGGGAGGGTTTACGAACGAAGAAGGCGAAAAACTGCAACGCTGCATGAAAAGCGTTGAGGCAATTTCAGCCGAGATTAAACCGGCCATTCGAGAAGAATTCTTCGATACTCACTCGATCGCCCAATTACAACGGTTAACTTCTATGGAAGCGGATCGCCTGGGACGGTGGAGTTTTCCAGTGATTCATCGAGCAGGTAGCGATCGCTACGAGCGGATTTCCTGGGAGGAAATCTATGCAATTGCTACGGCTGCGTTCCAAAAACCACCAGAACGAGTCGCCTCTTACAGTTCTGGGCGTGGCTCCAACGAAGCTGCGTTTCTGCTCCAATTGATGTTGCGAACATTGGGATCAAATAACTTGGCGGATTGTTCGGATCTATGCCATGCACCTTCCACCACCGCACTGAAGGAGATGTTTGGTACTAATACCTCGATTGTTAGTCTGGAGAGCCTGAAGCAGGCAGATTGTGTTGTATTAGCGGGAGCCAATTCCTCCTATAATCATCCTCGTTTAATGAATGAGTTGATTAAACTGCGCGATCGCGGCGGCAGGGTGATTGTAATTAATCCCGTGATGGAAATTGGCTTGGTCAAATTTGGCTCTCCCGCCTTCCCCATTAAATCTCTGATTCCCGGTTCAGACATTGCTTCGCTCTATCTTCAGCCGATTCCTGGTAGTGATGTTGCATTATTTGTCGGCATTCAGAAAGCACTGATGGAACAGGGGTATGTAGATCGGGCTTTCCTGCAAGCGCACACTGAAGGCTGGCAAGCTGTATTGGAACAAGCGCGATCGCTCGACTGGGACACCCTGACTGCAACTTGCGGCGTTTCCCAATCGGAAATTGAAACCGCTGCCCAGATAATTGGCACATCTAAAAGGGTTGTCTTTGGATGGGCGATGGGCATTACGCAACACACCAATGGGGTTGATAACGTTTACAGCATTGCCAATACCGCCCTAATCAGTGGACAGATCGCCAAAATGGGAGCCGGAGTGATGCCAGTGCGGGGACATTCCAACGTGCAGGGCTTTGGCTCGATGGGTGTGACGGTGAAGCTCAAAGAAGAGATCAAGCTAGCATTAGAGCAGTTGTTGGGGCGATCGCTCAATTTACCGAAAGGCTACCACACCCGTGACCTGATCGAAGCGGCAGTTGCCGGGAAAGTCGATAGTTTGCTCTGTGTGGGTGGCAATCTCTATAGTGCCAATCCCGATTCAGCACAGGCGAAACGAGCGTTGGGCAATATTGACACCATTATCTATCTCGCGACCAAACCCAACATTGGACACTTTAATGGACTGGCAAAAACCAATACGATCGTCATTCCCGTCCTCAATCGATTTGAAAACCCACACAAAACGACGGTGGAATCGGGTAATAACTTTGTGCGGCTCAATGATGAAGGCACAACCCACTTGAAAGATGCCGATTTGATTTCAGAAGTTGAATTTCTGACAGAATTGGCTCATCGGTTGCTAGGTGAGTATCCCGTCGAGTGGCGCAAACTACAGGATACTCGCTACGTGCGGCAGTTGATTGCCAGAACTATTCCTGGTTACGAAAAGATTGGGGCGATCGATGATACGAAAGAAGAGTTTACTATCTCTGGACGCATTGTCACCGAACCCCACTTCAAAACGCCATCGGGCAAGGCGAAAATGTTTACGACTCCGTTGCCAACACTGACTTTACCAGATGTTAGCGAGTTTGGTATGGAAGAACCTGCCAATAGTCTGGTTCTAGCATTGATGACCGGACGCAGCTATTCTCAACACAATACGGTGGTTTACAAAATTGGTGACAAGTATCGAGGGATGCCGCACCGTCACTGCATTTTAATGAATCGTCTGGATGCCGAGAAAATTGGGTTAGCAGAACACGATCGCGTTACTGTACAGGGTGATGCTGACAAACTCGACAATATCGAAGTGATTTACGGTGCTGTGCGGTCAGGTGCAGCGTTGATGTTCTATCCCGAAGTGAATGTCATTTTTAAGGCAAAAACAGAAACACGCTCTGGTACGCCTGCTTACAAACGGGTACCTGTGCTGGTTTATCACAAGGAGCGATCGCCCAAAACAGCCCAATTGTGAAATTAAAGTCGTCTATTCTTCACTTGTATAAAAACGAGGGATGGACGGTAGCAAGCGTTGCAGCTAAGTTTCTGAAGTGCGCGCAAGCAATTGCTGTACTCGCTACATGGCAATTACCTTCAACTCAGCCTTGCGGGAAATTAAAGTCACCACATCTGGTTTATTCGCTATTCGGAAATTATGTCTGGTCTGAAAGAGAGGGTATTGTCAGAGGCCAAGCGATCGCACCCATGTACCATGAGCGTCCCTCAAGCTGCCAAGAACGATCCAGAACTCTACGCCAAGCTGGAGCTTGATTGACGCACTGAGAGTAGGTCGAGTGCGGGAGCAACGTTTGGCAGAAGGCGAACTTAAAAACAGGCTCCTCACTGTATGAACCCGCAGATATCTATGCTGGAAACAGTCGTACCCAATGTAATAGAACACCAACAGGCTTGGTGGATGGCTGCAAGAGCAACGGTCACGCACAAGCCAACTGAACTACAACTCTTGCTATAAAGCGGCTACCGCCCTTGTTCCGAAGATTGATACGAATAGCTGCATAGCGAATAACTGGGGGGCAATCTTTTAGGCAATCTTAACAGTCTATTCAATTAGTTCGGCTTACTCAAGACAGTCTATTCAATTAGTTCGGCTTGCTCAAGACAGTCTATTCGATTAGTTCGGCTTACTCAAGACAGTCTATTCAATTAGTTCGGTTTGCTCAAAACAACCTATTCGATTAATTCGGCTTACTCAAGATTGAGAGCAAATTATCAATCTTGAGCCTGTTTTGAATCAATTGCAATTTCCATTGCTTCAATTCATAATTGCAGAGTTTGTTGTAAAAATCTTAAATAATTCTTAAGCGTACCAGGACGGGAAAAACCCTCAAAATTCACTTTTCTCAAGTGAGTTTTTTTGAGTTTTTCTGCATAAATTTGAGTTTTTTTGAATAAATTTGTGCAAGCGGCAAATTGAAGTGTTCGCTGTTTTTGGCTTAATTAGCAACAAAAAACTCATAAAAACTCAAATTTATGCAAATTTATGCAAATTTATGCAAGGTAGAAAGCTTGCACAAAAAGCAGAGATGGACGGTAGCAAGCAATGTTTTTGTGATCACAAATCGTACTTTAAAGTGCAGAAATAAAAATAATGCACCCTCATGAATGCGGAAGCCTAACCGCAAGGTCAGGTTTAATACTTTTTTAAGCTTTAATGACAATTGTAACTGTTTGTACTACAAGTTAACTGAATATTGTCTCAACACAATAATGCTCCGTTTTTTCGCATAAAGCGATCGCACAGTCGGCTCCAATTGCACAAAAATTATCATTCTGACCCCGGCATAGATAATGTATGCTCGCACCATCGGCTCGCGCAACATTGGGCGGTAGGACAGTTGTTGCCCTACCCATAGATCATCTCAACTTGGGACAGTGCGGTGAGTGTACTGACTTCAAACAGAGCTGCTACGAATCGACTTCCCGCGATCGCAAACAACCACGATCAAGTTTGACGCGCTGTGCTTGACTTCAGCTTGTACAAGCCTTGCCATGACAAAATACGTTCCTTTGCGTAAGTCCTGATAAATTTAGATGCCTATCGACGGGCTTGAGCCTCGCGCATAGAACCCACCACTACCACCAGCTTTTTGCTCGCTTGTGACTACCATCGCCGGAGCCAGAGGGCAAGCGATCGCACCTCCATGAACAATTTATACAATTAAAGGAAATTATCGTAGTCAATCTCTACTTTAATAAATCCTAATAGCCCTCTCCAATTGGGGGGGATAAAATCACCCACAATAGCGGTGTTCAATTACAGTTGTTAACTTATATATTTACAAACAGTGATTACCGATTAAAAGCTATGAAAAATTTACCGAAAGTCAGACCCAAAGAACGGCTATCAAACCATATCCACATCCGCTTGACTGACTCCGATTACAGCGAAATTCAAACACTAGCTCACCAAGTAAACTTGAGTATGAGCGACTTCATGCGTCGTGCAGCTTTGAGGAGAACTATGCCACACCCTCTATCTGTATTTGATTTGAAAGCCTATCAAGTTTTATGCCAAATTAATGCTCAACTTAAAATTGCCGGAAACAACCTCAATCAGATGAAAAAAGCTTGCAATAGTGCTCTGGTATTGGGAGAACCCGTTATTGTTAATAGAGGACTCTTAGAAAATGTACAGCAACTTATTCGAGAGAACCAAACTGCAATTAAAACAATAGTTGCCAACCTCACCAAATCTACAGTCCGCTAATTCTTAATAAGCCTCAGCAATTGATGTAATAAATCTACTGTGAAACGGCTATGATTGGCAAACAAATCAAAGGTACAGGCTTTCGTGGCTGTCTGAACTATGTGCTCGGCAAAAAAGATGCCGATTTAATTGGTGGTACTATGTGTGGACAAACACCTGAAGAACTTGCTGCTGAATTTGCAATTGCCAGACCACTAAGACCTAACCTGAAAGTAGCAGTATTTCACGCCACTTTATCAGTCGCAAGCACTCAGAAACTAGAAGATTCTGTAAAAAATGAGCAGCGTTGGCTGGCAATCGCAGCCGACTACATGAAAGCAATGGAATTTGACAACAACCAGTATGCAGTTGTCAAGCACAACGATACAGACCATGACCACATTCACATTGTCGCCAGTCGCATTTGCCTAGATGGAAGTGTCGTTGATGATAGCTGGGATTACTACAAAAGCCAAGAAGTAATCCGCCAGCTTGAACAGGACTACAATTTAGAAACTATTGCACCCAGTTGGGAATTAGATAAGCGAGCTCCGACTACTGGAGAACACAGGTACTTACAAAGCAAGGGAAATAAGAGTGTCAGAGTGCAATTGCAAGACCTAATTGATGAAGTTACTCAAGACAAGCCAACTATGCCAGAATTAGTTGAGCAGTTGCAACAACAAAGTGTAGAGGTGCAAGTTAGACTAACTCGAACTGGGTTGAGTAAAGGCATTTCTTACAAATTAGATGGAGTTGCTTTTAGCGGTACTCACTTAGGTAAAGCTTACACTTTTTCAGGATTGCAGAAGCATCGAGGCGTTAGCTATGACCAAGGGCGAGATAACGCCCTAATTGAAGCTTTAATGCAGCGACAAAACTTAGCCAATGCTAGGGGTGAAGCTCAAGCAAATGAGTTAGAGTCGTTACAATCTGAGGTAAGAGCAAATGAATTAGAGTCATTACAATCTGAGGTAAGAGCAACCGCACCTGTAACTCCTGCAATAGCAAATGAATTAGAATTACAACTCTCAATCTTGCCAGAAAGTAATGAAATTCAGTGGACAAGAGTGCGCTCGCATCTAGCCAAAGAGTACAGTTTGCCTTTAAAATTGCTCGATTTATTGCACTCTCATTCTTGGCTATATGCCGATAGCGAAGCCAAAGCTGTCTTTACGAAGCAGACACTATACGGAGAAACCTGTGAAGCTTTCGTTCTGGATGAAATCGGCAACTTTACTACAACCCATACTCTGCCATCTGAAGCTACGTTCTGGGTAACAACCACGGGGGAAATTGAGCGAGCAATGATTGCCTGTAATCCAATTGAAACCCTTTCAATTCTGCTTATTGAACGGGAAAACAACCCGAATAACTTTGCAACTGTACCACCCACAATTTACATAGGAATTGAACGAGCTTCACAACTGCCTAGACAATTCTTACAAGAACTCGATACCGTTATTATAGCAATAGCAGAAGATTCTCTGCTTGCTCAAAATGTACTCGCGCTGCTTCCGAATGCAGAAATTGCCAATCCACAGTCAAGTTGGAATGATATCTGGATACAATTAATTGAGCAAAAACAGCTAATTGAGCGAGAACAGCTAACTTATAAACAAAATAGCCAACACCAAAAACAACGCATTCAAGAAATTGAACTGGATTAGTTGTAAACCACAGTAGCACGCCATTCGATTGAACTGGATTAGTTATTAACAGCAGTAGCACGCCATTCCATTTAACCAGACAACTGAACTGCAACTACTGCATTAAAACGGCTACCGCCCTTGTTTCGAGACATTGACAAAAATAGCTGCAAAAAGCGAGTTCCGAGGCGGGAATTTTTTAGGCAGCTTTAACTGTAACTACCTGCAATAGTAAACAGCCTTAACCAGTCCGAGTTTTAAGTTGGGTTCTTGACAGCGCCCACACACCAGCTTAAAACTTATCAATATACCTATCCCGCCTATCGGCTCGACTGAGCCAACCAGCACGGAAAACTGAATCTTTATTACCCGGTACACTCCACCGAATGTAGTCTTGTCGATGTCGTTCATTAAGCGCCCTCGCTAGTTGTTTCGGGTCAGCAATATTGCCAATTTCCCTCAAATATTGTCTCGACCTCCCCACCCCCGAATTAATAGCAATATCGGCACATACTTCAAAAGCAGGCTGAGGCAACTCAGCACAGCCACCAGGTGCAAAATAATCCTGTTTGTAAATTTCAGCCGCCGCAGTCTTGAATGCCAAGGGATTCTTATCATAAGCAAACTTCACAAACATGGATGGATGACCGTTAAATCCTGCACCCAAATCAGATAGTAAATCATTCCGATGATTCCAACCGACGCTAGGAATAATTCCCATGCAAGTAAAGCCTTTTTGTCCTTGAAACCAGTTGCCGCTGTCGTTACCCAAATTCTGACAGCTTCCCTCGAAACCGAAAGCAAGTTTTAAAGCTGCTTCAGCTTTATTAGTTGATATATTAGTAGCATCTTTTTGTGTTTTTCCCGTAACTTTATCAGCCGTAATTTGAGCAGCACTAATTAACTGCTGTGCTGGTTCAGATTGGATGACTGGCGGCACTAGAATATATGCTACCGTCAGTGCAATAACTCCCCAAGTAACCAGCCTAAAATCAAATTCATCTCGATGTTTAGTTTTGTAAATTGTCATTGGCTGTCCTCTGGCAATTTACTAGTTATTGTCATCTGGATAAACCCGGCTATTGGCGGTACTTTTTCGCCATCAGTGCCACCCGAACGCTGTTGAAAATGAAGGTGCGGTCCCGTACCCGCCGTACCCGATTTAGCGATGACTGTGCCTACTTTTTGAAGACCGCTTTTGCACTCTCCAACGGGCAAATGAAGGTAGTCAAAACTAACGCCCCATTCTGTTACAGAATAGCTAGCAACCCAACCCCAGCGGCCATTTTCCCAACACCGAACGTTAACGGTTCCTCCTATTGGCCCAATCGCATACAAAGGCGTGTACATTGGTGTTGCCACGTCTGTTCCAAAGTGCATCGAACTGCAACCGGGACATGGTGACTTACGAGGCCCAAATGCACTACTGATTTGATATCCTGCAACGTTGTCCCCCGCTTGTAGAGAAGTTGCCCATTTTCCGCTAAACTTGGGGGTATTGTTGGAATTAATGCGGCTACTGCGAGCAGTTTCGGATAACCCTGATGCAATTGTTGCCTGTTGATTATTAGCGGCTAATTGAACTGTTTGACCTGATTGAACTGTTTGAACAGCTTGCCCACCTCTCACCAACACTCCAACTGAATTCTGCAAAATTTGGTTAAGCCCAGGTGCTAAAATAGCGATCGCGATTCCCGTAACCACCACAGCAGTAATAAAATCCCCCCGGCGGTAAGCAGTGTCCAAACGGACTGGATTGTGCTGATAGCCAGATAAAGGAGAATAGACAATAGAAGATGTGTCAACAGGAAACTCAAACATCAGTCAATATCTCCCGCTTATCAAAGGTGTAACTCTTCAACTTGCCATCAGGCTCAAATTGCACAATTAACTTTTTGCCATTAGTAGCAGTCCAGCTAAATTTATCGAGTTCAATCCCACATCCAGCACCGATAATTGCTTCGATTTCTGCGATCGCTGTTCCAGTTTTTAGCAACTCTCTGACTTGGGCATATTGTTCAACAGTGAAGGGTTTTTGATTGATACAACCTGTTGCAGTTTGAGCTAAAACAGTTTTGATTTGATGGGCTGCAATCACACCTGCTTTCTCCACTCTCTGCTTCGTTTCTGGCAACAACGCCCCATCGAATTTCAAGTAATAACCGCTTCGTAAATTGAGCAATAACAACCCACTCATTAACAATAAAGCGATAGCGTTAGATGGTCTTAATTTAGCCCATGCCATAGCAATTTAATGGGGCATTGCTGCCCCATCCTCCCTGATTATTCGTTATCAGAAATAGGTACAGTTTGCAGAGCACCCCGCTGCAATTGCCGCAGTTCAGTTCTTGTCAATTGACGACCCCCTCCATAACTAGCAAAGGTAGGAGAAAAGCTGGTATTGGCATAGTTAATAGTTTGGGTACCCAAACCACCACCAACTGCCCAGCCAACTTGAGCCGGGTTAAAAGGGTCTGGAGATTTCGCTACTTGCTGTCTGGAAATCAAGGCATTCCAGACAAAGAAAAACCCAAAAATCGATAGCCAAATCAACCCAATACTGACACTAGCTGTGCGAATTGGCCACTTGCGTAATGCTTTAATCCACAAACAAATGGCATCATATCCCACCCATGGATTGCTATCAGCATCATAGTTAGGAACAACCACAACACGAGTCACAACCGTTTGTTGGGATTGGGTTTGATAATTGGGTTGTAAGGGAACATGAACTATTGAACTATTGTTGTTAGTCAAGGAATTTACCTCCTATAAAATGAAGTTGAGAATTGGGCAATAGCCCAGGTTTTGCAAAGGATTGCACTCTGCTATCACGCTTGGTTACGGTTGGCTATGCCTGTTTATTTGTCAGTATCAAAAGCAATTTACTTAAGAAAATCAGCAAAGTGAGCAATCAAAATGGGCGGAGCATACTTACGAATCAAGTAGCAAAAACAGGGCTTGCCCACATTACTATAAGAGCGATGCGAATCTGGTTCATGTCGCTTACACCGCAGCACATTTTTGATAATATCGCTGGCATTTCTGCTAACATCTAAGTAGCTCAAAATCTCTTCAAAAAGCTCCACCTCTGTTACATCTGGAAAGTATTTGGCAAACTGAGACTCGTCCCAAACAACAGGCCAAACTGGGGGGACAAAAGGAGGATTTGGTGGCATTCTTGAGACGTGAGACTCGTCCCTGGGACTTTGGGACGCTTCACTCAGATTGCTTTGTGGCTGTTGGGTTTGTTTGGGACTCGTCTCGCTGTTTGGGACTTGTCCCATCCAATCTCCTGATAGAAATTCTGAGCGATATCGCCTTTCTGCAATTAGCTTATTGATTTCCTCTTCAGTCGATTCGGCTACCCAGTAATCCCAACTAATTTGAGGATTATTCGGTGACTGTTGATTTGATTGTTGGCTTGGTTGCTGTTGATTTTGTTGATGTTGACTTTGTTGATGTTGATTTGGTTGCTGTTGACTTGATTGTTGTTGACTTGGTTGCTGTTGGCTTGATTGTTGCTGATTAGGTTGTTGTTGCCAAGGTTTAGGTATTGGCAATTCAGAGGAAATCACATCCGACTTTTCGCGATAGCTTAATTCAGGAAATAGCTGAATCAAGTATTGCGAATTCATCCAAGGTTGCAACTGTACCGCCTCTCGAATGGGATTGCCATCATCGTCTTCTCGATACCCCTTAATAAAGCCTCGAAAGGCAGGTCTAGGATGCCCAAAAGTGTCCCTTTCTGCCTTAAGATGAAGCGTGAGTAATTGCTCCTCTTTCATCTCATGTTCGCCTGTACGCTTGCTATTACCCGTGCCACCTTTCTTGTCCGTATGGCTGATTAAGATAGGAAATTCTCTAGCTTTTCTGGCATCAGATAAGACGGAAAATAGGAAATCCTCTACACCATTTCCAGGGATACGAGTAGCATAATTGGTGTACTCATCCCACACCGAAGTAATAGGAGGAGAATTGAGGTTGCGGGTTTTGAGTCGCTTGTAATAATTAGAGAGTTGAGCCGCAATTGCGGCATAGTTTTGTTGGTGTCCAACTAAACGACAAGCGAACCATTTATCCTCATTTTGATGAGCGTGAGGGTCGCTCACTTCTAAGCTGTGTCCGCAGTACAATTTTCTTAGTAAAATTAAGAAGCCAACAAAGGTAGTTTTGAAGGCTCCTTGACCTCCTTTTACTAGCAAAGCAGGGGGTTCAAGCAAGCACAAAACCCACTTAGTCTCAGGTTGATTGAGTAACATCCACAACTCTTCTAATCTGCGGTCATTTGCTCCTTTAGCTGCATCAATTGGTATTATTGGTTGAGTGGGAGGTGTGGGACTATTAGAAGAGTCTGGAGGCTGTTGTCCTGGTTGCCCAGGCGTTGTTTGTTGTGACTCTAATTCCAACACTTTGTAGAGGTGATAGCAGCCAGTTCCTACACTAATAAGAGCGATAGCGATGCCAATTGGTTTCCAATCAGGCGGCTTAGAAGTGGCGTATAACTTGTCAGTTTGCTGCCACAACTGCACATCTCTTTCTGTCAATACATCTTGAGTTTTAGTGGCATGATAACCAATAGTTAATGCACCCATAAAGCAGCCAGTAGCAATGCACGCTCGTACCCATTTATTCATGGCTGTTTGACCTCCTGTTCTCGATTGAATTTCATGGCTGTTTGACCTCCTGTTCTCGATTGAATTTCATGGCTGTTTGACCTCTTGTTCTCGATTGAATTCTCGTTCAGCTTCTCGCTGTTCTTCTATTTGCTTCCCTGATAAAGCTTCAGCAGATTGTTGTAGATAAAGAGTGCGACTTTGCCTTAGTTTCCGCATAGCTGCTATCATTAAATTAGGCTGGACATCGGCAATGGTGGAAACTTGTCCAGTTCGAGCTTGTAGCACTGCACAATACTCAAATAAAGCAGCAGCCATTCTGGGATAGTCAAGTCGAATTGCTGCTTGATTCCAATCTGTTTCTATGCGACTTTCTACTAAGTCAAAACATCCGTCGCGGCTCATGCGGTGACAGGGGTGTTTTTTGTCTTCTCTTTGTTTGTCAATGTTGAAGGTCTTTTTCTGAGCTTCTGCTAGGATTAATCGCTGCCATTGACCGGGTTCTCCTACGCCATCACCCCATACAAATAGGTTCATTTGTTGTTGGTCTTGGAGGAAGTTGGTATCGAGTTGATTGACTAATGTTTGGGGGTTGAAAGTGGTGGTTGGTGCTACTTTCTTTTGAGGTTGGCTGTTGAAAGTCCAATAGGCGATAATTCCGGCAATAGGTAGTGCTACCGCACCAACTGCAATCAATCGAATTGCTAGGGGCGATAGTTTGAATTTAGGGCGGTTTTTTTGTTGTTCAAAAGTCAATGGATATGGTGGTGGTTGCCATTCGGGTTGGGGTGGAATTGGTTGTACATCCATGTTATTTATCCTGTTGTTGTTAAGAGATTGCTAAGCCATCTGTACCTATAAATACTTCAGGTTTTCTCCTGTTGTTGTTAAGAGATTGCTAAGCCATCTGTACCTATAAATACTTCAGGTTTTCTCCTGTTGTTGTTGAGAGATTGCTAAGCCATCTGTACCTATAAATACTTCAGTTGCACCGATAATTAGCTCAGTTGATGGTGGTGAAATCTTGGAGGACTTGGGCTCTGTTTTTTGAGGCTTTAGGAAACAGGAAAGGCAAATAGCTAAGGCGATAAAGGCTCCACCTAAACTGCCGATTGGGGTGCTGTTGCCAACTGCAACGCCGCTCAACATTGTTAAGCTGGTGATGCCAATTGCTCTATTTCTTTCCTGTTCAACTAACACTTTTTGTTGTATCGCTAGGGCTTTTCCTAGTTCTGTATGAGCTTCTACCAGAGCCCTGCTGATTGTTGCCGTTGGGTGGTTTTGTAAGGTTCTAAGGCACTCGAAGTTACGGGTACTGCTAACTTGGGGGTGGGAAGTTTGGCTTCCCTCAAGTCTAAAGGGGTGGCTGCTGCTGCCTCTGATAAACTGTTTAAGTTGCTGCGAAGGTTGTTGCCAAAGTCGGATAATTCGGTG
This sequence comes from Kamptonema formosum PCC 6407, assembly GCF_000332155.1. Taxonomy (GTDB): domain Bacteria; phylum Cyanobacteriota; class Cyanobacteriia; order Cyanobacteriales; family Microcoleaceae; genus Kamptonema; species Kamptonema formosum. The sequence goes on from NZ_KB235906.1 coordinate 77,344, forward strand.
ACTAAAGTGGTGACGTAACCTACTTTTAAGGCTTGCACGTTGGTTTTGGCCATTTGTGATCCTGTTTCGGCGAGGCCAATGTTGCCTTGCTGTGTGGCTTCAATAAGTGCTTGAATGGCTGCACCTTTATCTTCTGTTTCGTCTCGTTTGGCATCGGAGGGTTTAGCTATAGCATCTGGGTCGATTTCGTTGCAGTAAGCACTGCGTCCGTTTCGGGATGATGCTATTTGTAAAATGGCATCGTCAGGTGAGAGTTTTTCATCCCTTACTAGCGAGTAATAATGGCGGATTTCAGTAGCATCAATTTCGTCAACTTGTGAGTTTTGCCAATTGGGTTGACCTAATGCTTTTCGGACATTGGTGATGTCGGCAACTTTGGCGAGTCCGAGTTCACTTTTGAGTTCTGTTCTGGAAATATTCATGGGTTGGCAATCCTTGTTCAATTAAACGCCTGTGTACTGGGTCAATGCGGTAGTTGGCTTCAATCAGCCATTTTTCGAGGGTGACTAAGCACCATTTGTGGAAGTCTGAGAACTTTCGCTCGTGCAGTTTGCGACTGAACTCCGGGCATTCTTCTAAGAGGGACAGCCTTCGCTTAAATGTTGCTTCTGACATAGGCTTGCGGCCGCCGAGGAGAAGTTTGAGTTCTGTTCTTTCCCACCATGAGCGCGTTCCTGTGCTAGGGTTGAAAGCCCTGACTGTGATTGGTTTACGGTGTTTTTTCATCACTTTCGTGAGCTAATTCGTGAGCTAATTGAGAGAGTTGTTTTTTCGATTTGAATTAGCTCACAAAGGGGGTAAAAAAATTTAGCTGATAGGGCGATCGCGCGATCGCTTTGAGTTCAACAAGCTTGAGGGCGCGATCGTTTTCTGGGATGGCGGTGAATTGGTTAGCCTGTCCCAGTTGCTGCGGGAGATTGGGTTGAGGCAGAGCGATCGCGAATTGTGCGACCGCCTGATTTTGCGTCATAGTGAATTAGCTCCTATGTTAATGAGAGTTGAGCCAGCGGTAAAAGTTGTCCAGACCAGCACCGCTGGCTTTTAGATACCTGTTGCTAGTGCATTATAGCACTATAGCTATATCAGTCAAGGGCATTGTGATGGTATTAGGTAGGTAAAGATGAGCAAATTTATGAAGTAATGGCAAAACACACCATCCGATGTAGGCTTCAAGAATGGATAGATGCAATGGGGCTGACCTATTCCGCTGTAGCTGAATCGGCTGATGTTGATGTAGGTGCTGTGCGACGATTAGCAAAGAATCAGTTTGACCGAGTGGACTGTGCTACGTGGCAAGCGATCTGCAAACTCTTCAATAAACAGATAAACGAACTTTTTTATGAGGAAAAACCAGAGGATTGACATACGGGAGACTTTACTTAACAATACTTAACTTTTGACTGTCACATAAATTAATATTAGGATCTGTATACGATCAATTATTTAACTGCGGTATGATCGTAGAAGTCCAAGCGAACATTGCTATATCTATGGCGAGAATAAGAGGAGTGGGCGGACACCGCCGTAAAGGAGAACCAGCTCTTTATAATGAAATAAAAAAGCTGGTTACGATTTCCCTTACTCCAACAGGCGTTGCAAACCTTGATGCACGAGCAACACAACTCGGAACTAACCGGAGTGACCTGATCGAGCAGTTTGCCAGAGGGCTGTTGGATGCCACTCCCGCACCGACTGAAGGTGAATTGCAGGAAACGCAGACCCCCGCGAAAGCTTCTTGATAGAGACTAAGTAGTTCTATCAAGACAAGCTGCACGGATTGGGTAACGTTTCTGGTTTACCAAGTTTGGGGCGATTGTAGCGCCTATTAGGAGCGCAAAATTACCACTTGAGGACTGCTTATGGGGTCGCGCTCGCGGCTATTAAGTACAAAAAATGCCCCTAAAATCGTATTCGGGGCATAGCCATTAAGTAAGTTAAAAAGGATCGGAGTCATCTCGACAACTCGATTGTGGAGTGCTGTGTGAATTGAACCCTCGCGCACACTCTCAATTCTGCTGCCTGATGCCGTGTTTTAGTTATGCAAAATTAGCGGAAATGCGTAAGCATTCTCAGCTAGAGACTTGTCAATCACTTGTCAAGTTCCTCAAGCTGTAAATTCAAAGCATTTTAGTTAATCCAATAGTAACGCAAAAGGAGCAAAATAGTCACCCTATTGGAGGGAACCAATTGGGGGAGTCAACCAAAACTCTCAACACCCTTTCCTCCAAACACGCTCAAGCATAACTACCACACCCAACAACTCCGACTCCTGTCCATCCCATAACCCGCAAGAGGCTTCATCCTCACGCACTTCCCAAACACCACAGGAGCGTCAACCATGTCAGAATTCACAGAAATTTCAACAGCATCTCAAAACCCATCAACCAACACCCCCCAAACCAGCGTTCAAACACAGATTCCCCAAACCAAACAGCAAATCATCGCCTGGGTACGAGATCGCCTCAACAAACCCCCCTTCCCCATCAGCCCCCAACAGTCCCTACTCAACAACAAAGTCGAAAAACAACCCGCTTACTACGATCGCCACTACTACAAAACCTTAGAATGGAAGCCCTACCAAAAGTGGCACTCCCTTGACCCCAAACTCCAAGAACAACTAATCGCCACCTGGCACTCCGACCACCGCATCGACGGCGTAAGCACCCTCGGCGGCTGGAACGGGCAACATTGGCTATGCTGGATCGACTTCGACCTTAATGCCAGCGAAACCCCAGAAATACTCAAAACCCGCATCGACGCTTGGATTAACACCTACCCCATCCTCCAAAGCGCCCCCCAATTCTTAACACCCTCCGGCGGCTACCGCGTCCTCGTCGCCTTCCTCACAGAACCACAAGACTTCGGGGCCAACAACGGCTTCGCCTTCACCCCCAACACCACAGTCCGAGAAGGCGAACTCCTCACCAAAAACGGCGGTCACACCCTATTACCGCCTACCATCGGCTCCAACGGCAAAAAATACGAATTCACCGTATGGTCAGAATATCCCCCCACCGTACCAGGGCCCGAATCCATCGGCTTGTACCCCTGTAAAGACACCAAAACCTTTCAACGCCAACCCCTCGAGCGCAAAACAAACACCTTGGGGAATGCACCAGCCCCCAAAATCGTACACAACGGCTTCGGACAAAGCTTAGTAGAAATACTCGAACAAGAAATCTACCCCAAACTGAGCGCAGATAGCCTTTTCGGAGACTTAGAAGACTGGAAAGGAACCGAAAAAAACTGCTGGTGTCCCTTGTGCACCATCCGCGAACAAGCCCCATCCTTCAACGTTCCAGCCGACAAAACCACATTTTTCTGCTATGGCTGCCGGGCCACAGGCAGTTGGGCCGACTACATCATGCTTCGGGATGGCGTAGACTTCAAAACAGCCATCAAAACCCTAGCAAATATAGCTAGAGTGCAACTGCCGCCAACCTTTGACAAAGTTTCCGGCCCTATCCGTCAAAGTTACAATCGCAACGGCAATGGTAACAACAACCACGCTGGAAACGCGATTCCTGGCAATGGTAATGGCGGTAATGGCAATGGCGATCGCAGCATTAGTGGCAATGGCAGTGGCAACAACGGCTACAGCAGTGGCAACAACGGTATTGGCAATAGCGGTAATAACGGCTACAACCACACTGCAAACTCAATTCATGGCAGTGGTAATGGCGTTATTAGCAATAGCAATGGCGATCGCGATAACGGCTACACTGCAAACTCGATTCCTGGCAATGGTAATAGCGGTAATGGCAATGGCGATCGCCACAACAACCACGCTGCAAACTCGATTCATGGCAATGGCAGTAGCAATAGCGGCTACACCGGAAACTCGATTCACGGTAATGGCAACAGCAACAACAGCCACGCCGGAAACTCTGGCAATGGCGATCGCGATAACGGCTACACCGGAAACTCTAGCAGTGGTAATGGCGATCGCGATCGCGATAACGGCTACACCGGAAACTCTAGCAACGGTAATGGCAATAGCAATAGCAGTCGCAACGGCAATGGTAGTAGCGACAACGACTACACCGTAAACTCTGGCAATGGCAGTAGCGACAACAGCTACGGCTACCCCGGAAACTCTGGCAACGGCTATGGCAACAACAACAACAATCAACCCCCACCCGAACCCGAATTCGACCTATACACCCAAGTCCATAACATCGTCACCAGCAACCTAGAACCTGGCCGACAACTAGCCGCCCTAGTCGAACTTGGAGCCGCAACCGGACACCCCCTCAGCGGCATCGAAAAATTGCCAGAGAAATCGAACTCTCACTCAATCGGCAAAACACCGCCCCCGACGATGCCACCGAACTGTCCAAACTGCTCACTTACCGAGCCGAACACCTAGACATCCCATCCATATATCCCAAAGCCCTAGCCAGCGCCCTCCTCTCCAA